>CAZLNA010000030.1:0-11706 GCA_964560485.1 uncultured Desulfobacula sp.
GGGGAAGGCACAAAGATCGTTTTTACAGGTGATATCTTTCAGATTGATCACCCCTATCTGGACAGTCAGACAAACGGGCTGGCATTTATTATTGAGAAGATGAAGGGCCAGAAGCTGTATGCCCATGTGAACCTGGAAAAAGGGGAGCGTTCCGACCTGGCCGAGCTGGCGTCAAAGATATTATAAACGCAGGCACTGCTTTTCACTTTTAAAAGCAAAAAAGGTACGGCCGGTTTATGGGAAAACCGGCCGTACCTTTTTATGTTTTAATCCGAATGTATCTTAAAAATAATATTTTGGTTTCAGTTCAAGGAAGATAAAAAAAATTGAACCGGAACAATATAGTGAATACTGCGAGGATTCAATTTTTTTAAGCTGACACGGAAATTAAAGCAAAGGATTATTTTTAGGAGGCTTTGGTTACTTTGCCCGCCTTGATACAGCTGGTGCACACATCGATTTTTCTGACACAGCCTTGTTTAACAACGGCGCGAACTCTCTGAATATTAGGGTTGAATCGCCTCTTGTTCAGGTTGTGTGCATGGCTGACATTGTTGCCGACCATCGGCTTTTTTCCGCAGATTGCGCATTCTTTTGACATGTTATACTCCTAAACGAAATCAATCTTTTTACAAAACAAAAACCTGCCGGTTATACAACATAATTTTAATAAAGTAAAGATTTTTTCGCTCCGGAATCACCCTGTTTTTTTATTTTTGCCCGGCATTCCGGGATTTTGGTCTGCGCAAGCTGGCTCTGTTTGGAGCCTGGGAAGCTGGCCACCAGGTATTCGTAGCGGTTCAATGCGGCTTGGTATTTTTGGGTTTTCAAGTACCAGTTGGCTACATAGAGCTCATGACCGGCCATGTTTTCCATGCAGGCCTTTATTTTTTCCCCGGTTTTTGACGCATACTCGCTGTTCGGATACTGGCTGTTGAGGCGTTTAAACACAGCCAGGCTTTTTTTGGCTGGCGTGCTTTCCCGGTCCACAGTCCGGATCTGGTTAAACCAGGACATTCCGATCTGGTAAATCACGTAAGGGATGGCTTCATTTTTAGGGTGCATCCGCTCGAATTCCTCATAGGCCATGATGGCTTCATCATAAGATTCGAGCTTGAAATACGAGTCTGCAATTTTAAGCTCAGCCAGGATGGCGTATTTGCTGAACGGGTACCAGTCTTTCAGGTCTGTATAGGCCTGGACCGCTTTCTCGTATTCACCAGCCATGAATGCATCAGACCCTTCAGACACAAGTTCGTCTACACTTTTGCCCATCTCAGGGTTGGTATCAGACATGCCGCATCCAAAAAGAATCAGCGCAGCGCTCAGGATAAAAAATAATTTTTTCATTTTACAGGTTCTCAATATAGTGTTCCGCACTGACGGCGGCAATGGCTGCATCCCCGACAGCGGTCGCAATCTGCCGCAAAGGGGTTTCCCTGACATCACCGGCGGCAAATACGCCGGGAACAGAGGTCTGCATGTTCACGTTGGTTTTGATAAAACCGTACTCATCGGTTTCAATGTCGCTGCTTAAAAAATCTGCGTTCGGCAGAATACCGACCCAGATAAAGCAGCCGTCCGCTTTCAGCACGGATGCCTCACCGGTTTTAACGTTCTTGACCTGGACCCCTTCAACACCGAAAAAGCCTTCAATTCCGGTGGCAACCGTATCCCACACCATTTCGATTTTGTCGTTTTCAAAAGCCCTGTCCTGAAGGATTTTGGCGGCCCTGAGCTCATCTCTCCGGTGAACCAGGTAGACTTTCTTGGCAAACTTGGTCAAAAAGATCGACTCCTGCACAGCGGTATCTCCCCCGCCCACGGCAACCACGGTTTTATCCTTGTAAAACGGGCCGTCACAGGTGGCACAGAAAGAAACCCCTTTGCCGAAGAATTTATCCTCTCCAATGCCGAGTTGTTTGGGAGAAGCACCTGAGGCGATGATCAGGGTTTTGGTGGTGATGGTGCTCTCTTTGAGATGTATTGTTTTGACATCTCCGGACAGTTCAAGTGAGTGGACCTCTGCAGTCTGAATATTCAAATCGAGCTGTTCTGCCTGAACTTTCATTTTTTCAGACAGGTCATACCCTGAAATGCCTTCGGGAAAACCAGGGTAATTTTCGATCCAGTCAGTGATCAGGACCTGGCCGCCTGGTACCGCCTTTTCCAGAAGCAGGACATTCATTTTTGCCCTGGCCGCATAAATACCGGCAGTCAGGCCGGCCGGGCCGGCACCAATGATGACAAGATCATAATCCGTGGCTGTCATGTCAGAAACTCCTTACAACACACTCTTTATGGTTTCTTCAAGTTTTTCCTTTGCCACCATGCCGGTGATCTGTTCGGCCACTTCACCATTTTTGAAGAAAATCAGTGTGGGGATTGCCTGGACACCGTATTTACTCGGACTGACCGGATTTTCATCCACGTTGACCTTGGCAAAGGTCATCTGGTCCCCGTATTCCTTTTCAAGCGCTTCAACCGTCGGCGCGATTGCCTTGCAGGGACCGCACCAGGGCGCCCAGAAATCCACCATTACGGGTTTGTCTGATTGAAGCACCATTTTTTCAAACGCATCATCTTCAAGATCTATAATATTTCCGGCCATAACCATTATCCTCGATTCTTTTAAGTTAATTGTAAATATTCCCTGCAAATATATGTTCTAATTGAATCATTGTCAATCAAAGTGTGGGCACATTTAAGGGGGGCAGGACCCTCGGTTCTGCCCCCCTTAAAGTGTAATAATCAGATGTGGGTCGGCCTACCAGTTTTCAGCCAGCAGCTCAAAGTGTGCCTGGGGATGGGCGCAGGCCGGGCACAGATCCACAGCACCGGTTCCTTCGTGAACATATCCGCAGTTCCGGCATCGCCATTTGGTGGACGCATCTTTTTTAAATACGGTTCCGGCTTCCACATTGGCAGCCAGGTCAGCATATCTTTTTTCATGCTGTTTTTCTGCAACAGCCACCATTTCAAAAACCGTTGCAACTTCGTTGAACCCTTCGTCACGGGCCGTCTGGGCAAAACCAGGATACATATCGGTCCATTCATGATTTTCACCGGCAGCCGCTTCTTTAAGGTTTTCAAGCGTGGTGCCGATCACGCCGGCCGGAAATGCACCGACAATTTCAACCTCACCGCCTTCGAGAAATTTAAAGAACCGTTTGGCATGTTCTTTTTCCTGGTTGGCGGTTTCTGTAAAAATGTCTGAAATCTGGACAAAGCCTTCTTTTTTGGCTGCGCTGGCAAAATAGGTATAGCGGTTTCTTGCCTGAGATTCACCTGCAAATGCGGTGAGAAGGTTTTTCTCTGTCTGGGTTCCTTTCAAACTTGCCATTTTTCCTCCTTATTGATTGGGTTTGATTATAGCTTAAAATGTGTTGTCAGTTAAAACAGGGATCGTGTTTTCATCCGCCGCTTCACTGGCAGAGCCTGCCTGCACCTGGCATTTGCGGCAATACCCCTGAAGGCAGACACGCTTATTGGTGATTTTAAAAGAGCGTTCAACAGACTCTGGAATTGAAATCGCATCGAGTGATGCATCATATATATCAAAAATTGTGTTACAATTTAAACAATAAAAATGATGATGATCCTCAAGATTTGGGTCAAACCGTCTCGGGTCGCCATGACCTTCGACCATATCAATCATGCCTATTTTTGAAAAGGTCAGCAGGGTCCGGTTGACCGTGTCAAGGCTGATTCCGGGAAAATCCCGGCAGACCTGTTTATGAATGATATCTGCTGAAGGGTGGGTTTTCAGCCCCTTGAGCGCTTTGTAAATAGTCATCCGCTGGGGGGTAATTTTCAAGCCATGGGCCTTGCAGGTTTGATAAAAATGCTCCAAGCTGTGGTCTCCCTAAATAGTTTTGAACAGTAAATAGGATTTAATCCTATTTGTCAAGCACCGTTTCATTCTTTTTTGGGGTTAAATAACCCTTATGCAACAAAGGCGTTCACGGTTTTTCACCTTTGTGGTAGATTGGGAATAATATTCAATCTTTTAAAATTTTGCGTGATCAGGCAATCATATGAAAAAAACACTGCTTATCATCCTGTCCGTTTTCCTGTTTTCAGCAACAGCCGTTGCTGAACAGAATTTTAACACCCTGTTGAGGTCTGCTCAGCAGGGAGATGTCGAGGCCATGTGCGATTTAGGGATCGCCTATTATCATGGCCGTGGAACGCTCAAAGATCCGTTCAAGGCCAAATGCTGGGTTCAAAAAGCCTATCAGCTCGGCTTAAAACGGGCGGAACAGACCTGGGCTGAATTGGAATTATGGCAGTATTCCGGAAAATGCGATTCTCTGTCCAGTGAAGAAATCCGGTCCCGATTCGTGCAAGGGGATGATTTTTTTGAACCGGTTACCGGACACAGGTTTATTTATCTGGCCGCAGGGTGCTTTGAGATGGGATGCCCTGACGGATCAAAAAAATGTGTTAAAAATGAGACCCCCGGTCATACGGTCTGCCTGGACGGTTTCTGGATAGGGGCGACTGAAGTGGATCAGGCGCTGTGGGTTAAGATCATGGGCTCAAATCCGTCCCGTTTTGCCAATGATCTTTCCCGGCCGGTTGAAAACGTTTCATTTAAAGATGTTGAACGCTTTATTCAGCGGTTGAATCAGATATCCGGCCAGACCTTTTCCTTGCCGACGGAGGCCCAGTGGGAATATGCCTGCACCAGCGGCGGTACCAATGCGGCTTTTCCGTGGCAGGGGGACGGGTACCGGCCCCATGCCAACTGCGGCAACTGCAAGCGCCGGACAAATGCATCGCAAACCCTTCCAGTGGCTACGTTCCCGCCCAATAAAGCCGGACTGTATGATATGGGGGGCAATGTCAAGGAGTGGTGCCGGGATGTTTATGACAAGAAGGCCTATGCTGAGCACGCAGAAAAGAATCCTGAATATACTGGAAAAGGTGCTCTGCGGGTGCTCAGGGGGGGCTCTTTTACGGATAATGCCCGAAAGCTGCGCTGCAGGGCCAGGGACAAATCAATCCCCGGCATGGGCGCCGACAATATCGGGTTCCGGCTGGTTCTGGTCCGTAAGCCCTGAGACGCATCATGGATCAGGGTCCGGCAGTGGCACGCCTGACGATTTGTATAGATCCCGGGCTTGATTATTTTCTGAAAAGAAAAAAATATTGTTCACCGCTTGTTTATAATTTGACCCGGAGAGCCTCCATAAAAGACATCATTGAGGCTCACAGCCTTCCCCATACCGAAGTGGGCCGGATCCGGCTGAATGGAAAACCTGTCGGGTTTGACCATGTCCCCATGCCCGGAGACCATGTTGAGGTGGATGCGGTCGATCCGCCGTTTAATGTACAGCACCCCTCGCTGCTGCGTCCTCACCCCCTGGATAAGATTCATTTCATTGCAGACGCCAATGTGATCCGGCTCGGCCGCCTTCTCCGGCTGGCCGGGTTTGATACGGTCTATGCCCGGTCGGATACAGACGGTGGGATTGCTCAGATGGCAACATCACAGGGCCGCATTGTTCTGACAAGGGATATCGGGCTGCTCAAGCGAAAAATCATTGAGTTTGCAAAATATATCCGTTCTGACCGCCCCTATGACCAGCTCGAAGAAGTCATTCATTTTTTCGGTATTGAAAGCCAGCTCAACCTGTTGTCGCGGTGTGCCCATTGCAATAGCCGGATAGAGCCGGTTTTAAAGCAGAAAATTGAACATCTGCTGGAACTGAAAACAAAGCGTTATTACCAGAGTTTTTTTCGCTGTACAGGCTGTGGTCAGGTCTATTGGAAAGGGTCTCACTTTGAGCGTGTTCAGGAAAGGTTCTGTTTGCTGGGGGGTGGAAAGGGTTAAAACGGGTCAATCATTTGTTTTTTTACCAAAGATAAAAGCACCGATTAAAGCGGTCAAAGGAGCAACAGCAACCAGTCCGAAACTGCCGACCACGATGTTAAGGATTTCAGAGGCCACAAAATTAATATTCAGGATATGACGCATTTGCAGGCCCTGGCCCATAAAATTCATCATCATAGCCGTATAACCGCCAGAATAAGCCAAAAGAAGAGTTGTGGTCATGGTACCGACAACAGAACGGCCAACAGCCATTCCGGAACCAAACAGTTCCCTGAATGTAATACCAGGTTTTTTTTGGCTCACTTCATCCATGGATGCGGCAATATCCATGGCAAGATCCATTACCGCTCCGGAACAGGCCAGGAAAATACCTGCCAGAAATATCTGGGTCAGATCAAGGTGTGGAAAACCTGCATAAAGAAGGTTTTCTGCATATGGCCGAACCGCACCGTTCAAGTGGAAGCCAGGCGCAAAAAGAATGGCCAGAATGCAGGCCAGGACGAGACCGGCAAAAGACCCAAAAAAGGCTGTCCACCCCTTTTTTGTTAGTCCGCCGACCAGAAAACTGACTGAAGCAGTTAATCCGGCAACAACAACCAGTGAAACCGGTATCGGGCTGACATCTTTCAAAAATAATGGAATCAGGACCTTCCAGAGCATCAATGCGGCAAAAACAAATGAAAGCAGGGCTTTGACCCCGGTAACACCAGCAACGGCAATAATAAAGATAGCAAAAGAGCCGATCAGTATAAATTCGTGGTCCAGACGGTAGTATCCACGGGTAAAGGCCAGGTGGACCTTTCCTTTATGCATCTTGTACTCGATCAGGATGGTGTCCCCTTTTGCATATATCTCATCAAATTCCATTTTTCCGGCCAGCGGATTTACCACCCGGGCGTCTTGCCCTTTGTGAGGGCCTTCAAGGATTTTTACATAAACATCCTGTGTGCCGGTTTTTACAATCAGGTTCTGTCGGATATCTGCATTGTCAACAGAAGTAACTTTGGCTTTTACCAGAAATGCGCCTTTTGCCATTGATCCCTCAAAGCCAGTGGGCATAAAAAAGAGGATAACGCAGCAGAAAAGAAAAAAAGCAGGGGAAATGTAATGTTTCATGGTCATAGAGGGTTGATATAACATGAGTGGGTAAATTGCCGCAACAATTTACCCACTCATCAGTTCAAAGTGTTTTCAATCCAAATCTTAGCGACTCAGACGAACACCCATGATTCTGGCGATTTTCGTGGCCACATCTGTGTTTTCATAGTAACCGTCAAAACGTCTGGAACCAACGCCTGCAGCCAGAACCGGAACTGGAACGGCTGTATGGGAGTATGAAGTCCAGGCCAGGCCTGCTTTTCTATTCAGCAGGTGGGTGAGGGTCACTGTCAGCGGATCATAATATCCATAAAGAATACTGTTTTCCTGATCAAAGTTGCCGTTTTCGCCTGCCATGGTTTTGTCAAACGCATCTTCGAGCAAGGAGATTTCATATTCCGTCAGATCATCTTCAGTGGTTTCTGTCAGTCCAGCACCGTCCATGCTGAAGTTTGCCAGAATGATTTCCCACATGTCTGCATCGATATCTGCCGGTGCAGGATCATGGGCTGCTTTATAAGTTGCCAGGATCGTATTGCCGAAATCGTCATAGGCAATGCCCTGCCCGGCGATTTTTTCATAATAGGTTCCGTAACCGGTTCCGGCAAAGCCAAGTGTCATACCGCCACACTCATGGTCACCGGTCACAACGATCAGGGTTTCAAACGGGTGTTTTTTAGCAAACTTAATGGCTTCTTGGATTGCATTGTCAAAGGCAATGGTGTCTTCAATGGCTGCGCGGGCATCATTTGCATGGCAGGCCCAGTCAATTTTACCGCCTTCAATCATCATGAAAAACCCTTTTTTGTTTTTCAAAAGCTTGATCCCTTTTTTTGTGAATTCAGCCAGGGAAATGGAACCTTCATAGGTTTCACCAGGTCCGTCTGCTGCCATCCGGTTCAGGGCATACGGCATGGCGTTTGAAGAATCCAGGTAGGGGTTGATGGCAATGGTGCGGCCAGAGCAGCGTCTGAGTGCATTGAATTCTGCCCGGGTGTTGGCAAATGTAAAGCCATTGGCGCGAGCAGTTTCTTCAACAATTGCATACCGCTCTTCATTTGACAAATCGGCATAGGTTTCACTTTTGTATTTGTTTACTCTGAAACCGCCACCGGCAAAATAGTCAAAATTAGATGCGAGCAGTTGTTCGCCAATCTGTTCATAGTTATTACGGCTGTCAGTATGCGAATAAAAAACTGCCGGAGTGGCGTGGTCAATGGATACGCTTGAAATGATACCCACTTTCATCCCTTTTGCTTTTGCTGCTTCAGCAAGAGTCTTGTAAGGAACAGTGGCATCCGGATCCATGGCAATAACACCGATGTTCGTTTTTTTACCGCAGGCCAGAGCGGTACCGGCGGCTGCAGAACCAGTGATGAAACGATCGTTGGCATAACTCATCTGCATACCCTGAACCGGAAACGTGCTCATGGCCAGTTTTTTGGCTTTCACACCACCAGGAGCAGCATCATCTTCTTCCAGGGCAGCAAGGTATGCTTCAGTCGCATGGATCTGCGGGCTGGCCATACCGTCACCAATAAAGTAAAAGATATATTTCGGCCCTTTAAAACCAAAATCACGACCACCGGCAAAAGCGGCGCCTGCCATAAGCAGCGACAAAGCAATACACAGGACGATTGTCCTGCATTTTAAGAAACTTAATTTCATTTTTTCCTCCCTTGAACTGTGTAAAAAAATACTGCGTGATAAACAAGAAAAAACTATTATTTTGCGTAACAGCAACAAGCTGTCAGAATGTCTTTTATCGTTCAAACATTCGGAAAAAATTAGTCGAAAAATAGAATAACTTTAGCACTTCATTAGAAGCGGATATGATGTGATGGTTTAAGGGAAAAAGCGGAATATCTTTTCGCAGAACTCAATCCCGAAAGGCCAATGTTTGAAAATTGTTTGCAAAAAAACATTTAATTTCAAGGTGCTTAAATGACATAGCATTTTCCTGATGTGGTCTGACGCAGCCAATTTGGGAAGGGCTCATAAAATTCTAATATTCATTTTTGTGCCCGGCCAGAAAAAGGCATGACCAGATCAATGACCACGGCACACTCAAGCCCGAACGGCAGGTAGCCCGCATACCCGAGTATCGGCATTTCAAAAAGATGCCCCCACTGAACATAGGGAATCTGATAGTGCCATTTGGCCAGGCTGTAATAATTGAAAAGCTCCCAGAAAAAACCGCAAATGAGGGCGGCTGCCGCATAAGCAGCCACCAGGGTGTAATCACCGGTTTCCACCGCTTTAAAAACGTGGGCCCTGCCAGTGCCGATGGAAATCCCTGAGAAAATAAATACCGGGCAGATCCAGACCAGGAAAAAAAGAGGGTCAGGAAAGGCAGGGATAAGGATCAGCAGGATAGATGATATGCTGGTCAGCGCCCACCCGAAGATCCGGGATCCCAGCCAGGGGAATGCTGTCATCTGCCTGAAACCGTTTTTGAACAGGTCCGTTGTCAGCAGCAGGGATTTAACGCTTTCAACCGCAGGCAGGACCGTGGAAAAACTCAAGGTGGCCAGTAAAAAATACTCAACTGCAGGATATTGCGCGCCAGTATAATACCAGTTTCCCACAAACCGGTTCAGATATTCAAAGAGCCACCAGAATCCGGCAGAAACCACGAAAAGCAGTGTCAGCCTGAAAGGATCTGAGGTTAAGGGCTGACGGCCCGTTCTGCAGATCAAGGCATTGACCAGGAAAATAAAACCCAGCCAGATCGGAAAAAAGGTATGGGCCTGGATGCTTTTAAACAGATCAAACCGTGTCCATGCAATAAACCAGAAAAATGACAGGGCTGCCAAAGAAAGCCATCCCCACCAGGGGAAAGGCTTGAATGCCGCCAAGCCCGCCTTTTTTTTATATGAAACCGCCTGTTTAAAAAACGGCAGAAGAGATCCTGTGGTAAAAATGAGGATCAGGATAAACACGGCAAGGGAAAAAGCAGCGTGAGGCCGGATGTCGGGTCTGGGGGGAAACGCCAGATAAAAAGAAAGATCCTGGCCTGCCAGATACGCACCTGAAAGCGGCAGGACAAGGATCAGGCCTAAAGGAAGCGCCAGGTGGTAAAAATAGCTTAAAGATGTCATGGCATCCCTTAACTGCCGGGCCGGCTCTGCCGAATGCAGCGGCCGTTACTTGAAAACAGAGGAAATAAACGGGTTCATTTCGTTAAAACTGATTTTTTCCACCCGGGCAGAGCCCAGCTTTTCAAGGAAGACATAAAAAAGCGCATCCCCTTGTTTTTTCTTGTCTTTGCCCGCGGCCTGGATGATGGCGGCCGCATCATGGGTCAGGTCCACCGGCAGGTTGAGATCGGCTAACAAGGCCGTGATCCGTTTCACATCCTCAGAAGAGAGATATCCTTTGTCTTTTGAAAAGAGGGCAGCCGCCACCATGCCCATGGAGACGGCCCGGCCGTGACCGGCCTGGTCAATTTTTTCAATGGCATGACCGATGGTGTGGCCGAAATTGAGCTTGCGCCGCTCTCCGGATTCTTTTTCATCCGCTTGCACTACCTGGGATTTGATCTTGACCGAATCTGCCACCAGTTTGAAGATGGTGTCATAATCGAGTGCAAGGGCTTTTTCTTTATTGGCTTCAATAAAATCGAGCATGGCTTCGTCCTTGATCAGGGCGTGCTTCACGATTTCAGCAAGTCCGTTAGATATTTCCGGCTTTGGCAGGGTCTGGAGCAGTTCAATGTCACAGAGCACGAACGCTGGCTGGTTGAATACGCCCACCATATTTTTGTATGAGTCGAGATTGACACCGTTTTTACCGCCCACGCTGGCATCCACCTGGGAGAGCAGGGAGGTGGAGACAAATCCGAAATCAACGCCCCGGAGGAAGACAGATGCGGCAAACCCTGTAATGTCGCAGACAATGCCGCCGCCAATACCCACAACAAAACTCGACCGGTCACAGTTGTGTGCCACAAGCTCTGTGAGGATAAACTGGATGGTGTCAAGGGTTTTTATACCCTCTCCCGTGCCAATGGTAATGACCGGCAGGTCTGGAAACGCATCTTTGTAATGCTGTTTGATATTTTCATCCGTGACAATTACTGTCTGGGTGTCAGGCAGATAGTTTTCCAGGTTTTTCAGGCGCTCTCCCACATGAATGGACGAGCTGCCGAGCTGCCCGTGAACATGGAATGATTTCATTTTTACCCCGCTTTGCTGTATTGCTCCTGCACGTGTGATAGTTTTTATCTTTATTTAAGGGCCTTTCAGGTCCAATCCGGTTTGTATCAAGTATCCGGGGTTTGGGCAATAAAAAAGGAATTGATTTTCGTCGCACTTCAGGATAAGCTTTTGTATAATAAGGAAAAAAAGCATGAAGATCAAAGTCATTATTGCCGATGATCATACCATCATCCAGGAAGGGCTCAGAACGCTTCTGGCCAGAAAAGGAATTCACGTGGCCGCAATTGCCAAAAACGGCAGAGAAGCGGTTGAGCTGGCCGTCAAGCACCGGCCGGATGCGGTTATTATGGATATTTCCATGCCGAATTTCAATGGCCTGGATGCCACGGCCATCATCCGGAAAAAGCTGCCGGACACCCGGGTGATCGGGTTATCCATGCATTCTAGTAAAACCCATGTTGACAAGATGTTCGCGTCCGGTGCCTCTGGCTATGTTCTTAAAGCCTCTGCCATCGAAGAGTTGTATGATGCCATAAAAGCAGTGGTGAACAATGATTTTTATTTAAGTGCATCCATTGCCCGCATGTATAATATCAAGTCTGATTTTTA
>CAZLNA010000031.1:0-11663 GCA_964560485.1 uncultured Desulfobacula sp.
ATATTACTCCGGTTGAATTTTTCCTCAGCCTTGAATCAAGGCCAAACCTTTTTTTTTGAGATAGCGTCTATGTACTATTGTGCCTAATTTTCCTGGTCTGCCATATAATCATCATACATGGACTCAAGCGCCAGTTTATGTTTGGCCTCTTCCTGGACCAGGATCTGGAAGACTTTTTTTGCATCTGAATGATCGGTCTGATCACCGAGGGTATTATACAGTTTTACTGCTTTTTCTTCTCTTTTCATGGCAAGTTTTAAAATTTCAGGCATTGGCATTCCTTCCTGATATTCAATCTCAACCATGTAATCGCTGATTTTTAAATCGGTGATGGTTTTGAACTCATAGGCTTCAATTTTTTCCTTATTTCCTGACATATCAGACAGAAGAGAAACATGTTTTTCTTCTTCTTTGGAAAAATTTTCGAAGGTTTCTTTAAGTGAGTTCCGGGTGGCCTCTTTGGCAAGGGAAGCATAGAATTCAACCGCTTCTTTTTCTCTGTCTATGGCAAAGCTCAATATTTCGTCAACCGATCCAAAATTCATGTTTTCTCTCCTTGTATTGTTTTTCTTTAACCCTGCAGTAAAAGAGACAGGATGGCTTCATTTAAAGATCATTCAGAATACCCATGAAAGCTTTAAACGTATAGTTAATTTTTATATAGGAAGTCCGCCCTGTTTTTCAATAAAAATCTTATTCTCTTAGAATATCATTGAGTGCCGCCCCGATCTCGATATGAGAAAATTCATACCCTAACCGGGCGAGGTTTTCAGGTATGGCGCGCTGGCTTTCAAGGAATGCCTGACCTAATTCTCCCATCACTGACTTAATGAGAAATGACGGGGCTGGAAAAAATGACGGCCGGTTCACTGCACGCCCGAGGGCAGCAGCAAAGTCTTTCTGGCGGACGGGTGAAGGAGCCGTAAAATTGAAAATCCCATGGGCATCTTTGTTGTGGACAAGAAAATCAACGGCATTTACAAGGTCCTGAATATGTATCCAGGGAAACCATTGACTGCCGGAACCCAGGGGCCCGCCAGCAAAGAGTTTAAACGCTGGGAGCATTTTGGACAGCGCCCCACCCCGGCCGAGGACCACACCAAAGCGCATTACCGACACGCGGACCCCATTTTTAGCTGCTGTTAAAGCTTCCTGCTCCCAGTCAGTACAGACCTTGCAGAGAAAACCTGACCCCGGCGGATGGGCTTCGGTTAGAATTTGTTCTTTTCCATCACCGTATATACCCACTGCAGACGTCGATAAAAGTGTCTGTCCGCTATTTTCCCCAATAGCCTGAACAATATTCTGCGTGGTTAATATACGTGAATCATAAATTGCCTGTTTGTATTTTTTTGTCCAGACCCTGAAAATATTGCGCCCTGTTACATTAATAATCACATCTGCAGATGAAACCTGTGTCTGCCATTCTCCGGCAAGCGTTGTATCACAGCTGACCCAATTAAAATATTCGCCTTCAGGAATACTCGGATGCCTTTTAGAGGTGCCAAGCCCTGTCACGTGAACCTTCTTTTTAATAAAATAACTGGCAACGGCCGTTCCAACAAACCCGGACGCACCGGAAATCAAAATTCGTATCATTCGTCACCTGCTTTTACAAATATTGCTGGTTATTGTGCCTGAAAGATAAGCATTTTTTAATCCGGGACAAGTCTATACAGATCAAACATTCAGCCCCATGAAATGCTTTGGATCACTGGCTTTTATCCATTACATGTTTATGATAGGGTAACAGGAAATACGCGATTTTCAAACCCAATTAAAATTTTCTGGAGGTTTCCCATGACAGATAAAAAGACCAGCCTGATCCGGAATATTGATTTTGGCCAACCCCTTTGCCTGACAGATCTTGTGGACTATGAATCCGGGCGGGTGGTCAGCCGGACACTTGCCGGAAAACCGCATGTAAATATCACGCTATTTGCATTTGACGAAAATGAAGAGATCAGCGCCCACACATCACCGGGCGATGCCATGGTGCAGATCCTCGATGGTGAGGCGCTGATCAATATTGACGGCAAAAAGATAATCGCCGGTAAAGGGGAGGTGGTGGTGATGCCGGCAAACGTTCCCCATGCCGTCAGTGCAAAAACCAGGTTCAAAATGCTGCTGACCGTTGTAAAACCGCCTGTTTCGATAATGGCGGATACTCTTTAGATCAAGCACTGAGCGCATACCGGGTATTGACCCGCCGGTTTGATTTTCCAACGCTTGATTGTGTCCGCAAAGAAGAACTGAACGCCTTTGGCCTTATAATCTGTCCGCCTGTTTCTGAGGAGCGGCCGGTAAGTCTGCGCTTAAGCATCAGGCTGGCCAGAAAAAACAAGAGCAGTCCACCAAGGTTCACCCACGGCATCATATCACTGTCACTTCCTGCAAGCACCAGCCCGGTTATCCAGAGGATACCAGCACACTTTGCCTTCAGGCTGCGGATCAGCCTATTATGATTCTTCAGAACATGTTGCATATTTTATCTCCTCTATTTAAAAAATTAAACAACTGATTAAAAAACTAAACAATTCGAACAAAAAAAAGCACTGCAAGTCAGCGGTATTCGCGACAACTCCAGATAACTTTGCCCAGAATCCGGACCTTTTCGGTTTCATCGCGATGAAGAAAAATGGGTTCATAATCCGGGTTGTCGCTGCAAAGGACCAGTTGATCAGGATGTTTTTCAAGCCGTTTGACCAGGATGGTATCATCAACCCCTACCGCATAAATGGCACCGGCGATAATCTGTTTCTGGGACTGGTCAATCAATACGGTATCCCCTTCCCTGATGACCGGCTCCATGCTTTGACCGAACACTTCCATGGCAACCATGTGATTGGCCGCACCTTTCCGGGCGAGCCACCGGGTCTGGAACGACAGTTCCTCAGTTATGGCGGGATCACATTCAAATGAACCGGATCCGGCTGCAAGCCGGGCCGCCACTTTGGGAATTTTTCTAAATTCAATCTCAGGATCGTCCGGCTGGTGCAGATAGGTTCTGCCCTGGCCGGATTCAATCCATTGCGGGTTGAATCCGAATTTACGATAAAGCTTGACTATCCACTTGTCCGGAATGCGGTTGTTGTTTCTGGCGTGGGTGATGCCGGACCGATCGATGCCCAGTTCTTTTGCAAGCTCAGATTGAGACCGGATGCCGGTGGCATCCAGGATTCTGTTTAATAATGCATCGATTTGATTTGAAGGGTTCAGCTTACTCACAATCGTTCCTTTTTGTGGCCTGATGTTTTATCGACATGTTTATAAATTTCATCTTTATTGAAAAATGTCAACAAAAATCTCAGTGATTGTGATTTTTTTTATTCTATAGATCGATCGAAAAAACAGCATATGCTGCACTGTCCTGGGGAATTGCTTTGATCTGCATGGTTACGGTATCCGGAAGAAACCGGTTGATCGTTTTGCTGCCAAGACCGAGTTCAAGACAGAGGTCCTCTGTTCCGGCCACTGCCCCGACAGTCAGGTCGACATCAAACAAGACGGTTCCGTCTTTGACAACAAGAGATTTGAGGGTAAGCCCGCTTTCACCGTTATCGCCGAGCACCGCCCTGTTCCTGATATGAATCGTACCGGCATCTTTTGAAGAATGTTCATCAGCCGCTTCCTGTGCAAAACCAGCGCAGGTAAAAAGCAGGATAAAAACAAGGAGGATAGAAAGTTGTCTGTAAACAGCCGGTTTAACAGTCGTTATGGATTTCATGTTTGCTTCTCCATGGTTAAGGTGGTTTCATCCTCTGCTTAACCTGAATAAGGAGCAAAAAGCGTGCAACCATGAAAAAAAACGATTAAAAACCCTTATAACCAATTGGAATAAAATGAAATAATGAATTCGAAGATCAACAGCAACAAGCCATAGTGAACCCAAAAAGTATCGGTATTTAATCACACATCTGATATATCACCAACTTTCCGCGCCCCTCATTAGCGATATTTCACTTTTTTTCTCTTTACGGACGTTGGTATTTTTCGAAAAAGGCCGGGGTTTTTTCTATGATCACACGGGTTTGCATCTTGCCGGTTACAGACTTGTTCGTGCTCGTTGCCATGATTTCGTGGGTCCCCACCGAAAGCATGGCAGTAACGCTCTGGCCGGTACCAAGATGCCCGTCGATACTGCTTGACCAGACAATATTACTGGAAAAATCACCATCAATGGACAGGGCCACCCCCTCAAACACCACAGGCAGATCCTTGGTGTAAAAATACTGTCCGTACCGGGGTGTCCGAATAAAGACCTCAATAGAATCGTCTTCTTTGATTTCCATGTCTTTGGACAGTTTAATATAGTCGTCGAGCCGGACCCTGGGTAGAAATTCGAGTTTCTTTTTTAAATAAAACAGGCGGATCTGCTTTTTAATCTCAGGCAGGTCCTTATACTCGGACTGCCCATATTGATTGAACACCTTGATCATTTCAATGACCTTTTCATATTCTTTGGCCTGGTAGAGCTTCAAAAGCCTGTCATATTCGACAGATATCTCTTTTATAAACGCCTGTTTGAGCTGTTCTTCTTTTGCAAGTTCAGCCTTTTTCTGCAGGGATTCGGACCGGTAATCCACAATCAGCTTAAAGACCAGATTAAACAGAACAAAAGAAAAGACGGCAAGGATCAGCACAATCTGGATAGAGTATTTTTGTTTTTCTGTTGGCATACCGTATACTATCAATGGTTAAAAAGTTTTAGCCCGTATCCTAATGAATCTATAGCAATCCGTAAAGTCATTTTACAGCTTTTGTATGCTTCGATGTCAGCAGTCCTTTGTTTATTAAATAGAATACATCGTTCCGTAAATACAACAGACAAATGGTTTTCAAGCAGATTCTATGCCGGATCAATCATCCATGCATTGATCTTTTTTAGAAACCCTGTAAACTGAATCCATCTCATGAAAACGACAACAGATATACGTGACCGGATCGATCTCAGCGGAGAGGAAGTGTGCGGCCTGAATTTTATAAACGATTCCGGACGATTCAGTTTCAGAAAATACTATCGTTCCGGATTGCGCTCCCATATTTTTGAGGTTCTTTTGAACAGTGACGTGGACAAGGAAGTTCAGGGCGTCATGCAAAACGGGGTGCTGACCTTTCCGCGGGCAGTGCCGAAAAAAATTTTCCGTATTTTCCGCAGCCGGTTTTCAACAGCGGATGATATTTTTGAAGAAATCAAAAAATACCGCATCCTTCTCACTGCACTCGGACCGGGTCTGATTGCACCCTCCGAGGAATTTATCGTTGAATACAAAGGCCCTTATGGCAGCCATATCCTCTTATGCGGTCTCCAGGAATACATAGACGGCGAGATTCTTGATCCATGGAAGATAAACACCCCGGATGATCTCGCTGTTTTCATTTCCACCATCTGCCAGCCCGGTGAATCCGCCCGGAAGATTCTTGGTGCGGCCTTGGATAAGATCAGAAAATTTGCCATCCGTATTCGGCGCATGATCCGCACAACGGGATACATCCCGGACCTGGCCGGTATTGGCAATCTCATCTTCACCCGGACAGCTGATTTGAAGCTGGTGGATATCAACAATATCGTCAAACTGGAATTCGACGCTGACATTCATCTTGACGACAGGGGATATCCATCCGGAGATGTCTCAATCCAAGTCCTTTTCATGCTCGAAACCAACCTGCTGGGCATTGAACCAGACACAGATGATCCGCTCTTTTCCCGCTTCATGGCGCCGGAACGGATCAAGGCAGTGGCACTGCTGGAAAGAAAATTCTACGAGACCCTCAGCCGGGCCTGAAAACCAGGCCGGACATGTTTATAACACCGTTTCTATTTGACCAGTTTCACAATCTGCCTGAACCGATCATCCTCAGCCGTGCCTATAAGTTCAAACAGGATCATTTCCACTGACGTCGGGCTGGCGCCCAGTTGAACCAGCCGTTGAATGCCGGTCATCCTGTTTTCCTCTGTCCGGGAAGAAACGCCGTCTGTCACAACCTGCACCTCATATCCCTTTTCAATCAGATCCCGGCCGGTCTGATAGACGCAGATATGGGTTTCAATGCCGGTCAGCAATACCCGGCGGCAGCCGGTGGCTGTCAATTTCTCTTCAAACCCGTCAGCCCTGCAGCAGGAAAAGCAGGCTTTTTTAATGGGTTCAAGACCTTCCAGCAACGGCGCGATCTCTTCACGGGTGGGGCCGAGCTTTTCCGGCAGCTGTTCAAGCCATAGGATCGGCACCCCTAATATCGTCATCCCCTCAATCAGGACCTGAAGCGATTGATACAGTTTTTCTTTATTATGCATTGATTCTGCCAGCCGGCCCTGGACATCTATCAGGAGCATGGCCGTGGTTGGATCGTTTGTATTCATTTATCTCCCCCTTGTCAGGTATACGTTCGCCAGTCGTTTTAGATGATCTTTGCAACCCTTGTCTGACCGTAATTGTACCATACATGATTTTCCCACGGCTGCATAGCCGTCTCTTCCAGCCGCCTATACCATAAAGTTTTTCTTGTATACAGTTGTATTTTCATATCTTTTGAGATAAACTCAGTTTTGATCGCTTCATATAGCAAAATAGTCATGTTCAGGCCATCAAAAGGACCGGTTTTAATGACCCGAATTTTTCGTCTCTCCCGACTGAATGACCTATCTTTGAGTCTTAAACTGCTTATTCCCACAATTATTTTTACCGGCCTTGTCATTTTCATATTCACCTCCCTGCTGATCAAAGACCAGCGGCTCCAGAAAGAAGCGCTGCTGGAACAAAAAGCCGAAGTGATGACCTATCTTCTGGTCCAGTCCAATATTGACTCATTATGGAATTACAGGATCGATCAGCTCAGGGATCTTTCAGAAGCTTTTTTCAAGGATCAGGACATCATAGAGATACAGGTCAAAGATGCCAGGGGCAATATCTATGTTGACCTGAAAAAAGATATTTCAGGATCAAAAGAAATCCGGAAGACCAGCAAGGTTGCTAAATTCAATGAACATATCGGAGAGCTGGAAACGGTTTTCACCAATTATTATATCGAACAAAATCTCATGCAGATCAAATACCGGCTCATCGGCCTGGCAGCCGTTTTATTCTGCCTGATCGCTATTCTGGTGGTCGTCATCTCAGGCCTTGTACTCAAACCCATGGCATCTGTGCTTGAAGGGATGAATCAGGTGGCCAAAGGGGATCACGAATACCAGATAAAGATCACCTCCAATGATGAAATCGGCCAGCTGGCCGGCCGGTTCAATGAAATGGCCAAACAGATCATTTTTTTCCAAAACGCTGCAGTAGAGGCTGCCGGTGCGAAAAAAGAAATGGAAATCGCTAAAAATATCCAGATGAGCCTGCTGCCATCCCTGGATCACTTTTCTTCATCCGGGTTTGACATCAGTGCCAATATGACGCCTGCAGAAGATGTGGGCGGCGACTACTACGACCTGATCCGTTCCTGTGATGACAAGCTCTGGTTCGGCATCGGGGATGTTACCGGCCATGGACTGCTGTCCGGTCTGGTCATGATGATGGCCCAGGTAGCCGTTAACACCCTGATACGATCCGTTCCCGGCCTTACCCCTGAAAACGTATTGATTTACACCAACCAGACCATCCAGGCCAATATCAGAAACGGCCTGAAAAAAGATCACCATATGACCATCACCTTTGTCAAAGAGGAGGCGCCAGGGCTCTACCGGTACGCAGGTGCACATGAAATCATGCTGATTTACCGCGCTGCTGAACAAAAAGTGGAGCAGATTCAGACCCGGGGCATGTGGCTGGGTGTGATACCGGATATTTCAAAACCCACACGTAAATTTGCCGGCGAATTTCAGCTCAGCAAAGACGATATCCTCTTTTTATATACGGACGGTGTGATAGAGATTAAAAACAAAGATGCCGAGCAATATGATCTTGACCGCCTCTGCCAATTTTTAATTGAAAATGCCGCTGAACCGGCTGAAACCATTAAACAGAACCTGCTGGCAGCACTCAATCAATTCAAGGACAAGCAACTGGATGACATCACATTCATTATAATGAAAAAGGAGTGATACAATGGCGTTTAACTTAAAATTAAGTTTCGGCCCCCAGTGGGAAAGCATACCAATCATCCGGAATTTTACAACAGATCTGCTTTCTGCCGGGATTCTCGACATTAATGACGCTAAAAAAGTCGCCACCGCCTGCTCCGAATTGATTGAAAATGTGGTAAAATACTCAGCAGCCGGCGGTACCATGATCGATGTCACCAAAGATCTGAAAAGGGGACGGATTCTCTTAACCATCATGAATCTGGCAACCACTGAGAATGTGACCACCTTTGAACAGATTTACCGGGAAATCTCTCAGGGAGATCCCAAGGAGGTGTATAAAAAGATGATGCTAAAATCATTTTCAGATCCGGAAAAAAGCCAGCTTGGACTTGCTCGGATCCGATACGAATGCCAGGGCACCATTGAGTATGAAATCATGGAAGATGTTCAATCGTTTGCAGTTATACCGGCAGTCGAGAAGCTGGACAGCGACATCAAGCTGCTCAGCGTAAGTGTTGAAATTCCGGTTAATTAGCATTATTTGCCTCATCAATCAGGAGGAAAAACATGCCTATCCATATCGCAGAACAGATTCACAACAATTCAATTATTTCCGGCAGCGGTGATACCCTTTTTCTAAAAGGGGAAATTGATGATGTCGATCCCGGTCTCTTTCTCACGGACTTTTTCCGCCAGGCCAGAGATCAGATGGACGAAACCATAAGAATCGATTTCACCGGGCTTAATTTTTTAAACTCCTCAGGCATCAAATGTATTGTTACGTTTGTGATGGAAAAAAGTCCGGATACAAAAATTGTATTTGTGACTGACAGCAGTAAAACCTGGCAGCGGACATCACTTGAAGTCATCCAGTCCCTGGACGAGGATAACATCGCAATAGAGGAATGATTTGCCGAAAATATGAGCGTCGATCACAGAGCATATTCAAGGATACCGCGGCACCGGACCATTTCAATTGTTCCGTTTGACCAGTTTGGCAAAGATGGCCTGTGGCGCACCCTGACCTCGGTCAATGTGAGCCGGAACGGTATCCTTTTTGAGTCTGCAGACCCCTACCGGGTGGGTGAACAATACATGATCCGGTTTGCCGGCCGTAAAGGGACGCTTTATAATGAACCCATTGAAATCATCCGGGTGGAGGAAGTCATCACAGCAGCCCACTACAATATCGGTGCCGCTTTTTTAAATGAGCAGACAGCCGGTATTAAAAAATTGACGACAGCCTCAGATCAACACACCTGAGCTCTGAAAGGAAAACCATTTGAGTCCATTACAGCGATTCAGCCTGTCAGAACAGCAGATAGAGGATTTTATCCCCATCACATCTTCCCAGACCCTGCCGGATGACGGGCCCGCCTGCCTCTTTTCAGATCAGGCCGAATCCGGGCTCGACCTCTTGTCCCTGAGAGATCCGTCTGCGCTGTCGATTCTCATGACGTTTTCTGAAACACTCTCCTGCACCCATTTAAACGGCAGAATCTGGCAGATCTGTCTGCCGGAACAGATGGCGGATCACACCCAAAAGATCCTTGACTCCTATTATCAGCTGTTAACTGCTGTGGATGACCGGCAGCAATCCGATCAAAAGCAGATTCAGGAGTTGAAAAAGCAAAACACCCTGCTTGAAATCACTGCAAAAAGCGGGGATGCGCTTCAGGCCGCTCTTAAACAGCAGACAGACATTGCCCAGGAAATGACCTTGAAGGCACAGGCAGCCAGCGAATCCAAATCCTCTTTTCTGGCCAACATGAGTCATGAGATCAGAACCCCCATGAACGGTGTTATCGGAATGCTGGAAATGCTGGCCGGCACTGACCTCTCTCCTGAACAGCTTGATTTTGCACAGTCTGCGCAGAACAGTGCCGATTCGCTGCTTGTCCTGATCAATGACATCCTCGATTTTTCCAAAATAGAAGCCGGCAAACTTGAACTTGAAACCATTGGATTTGACCTGGATATCACGCTCGATTCACTGACCGATGTCATCTCGATTAAGGCATTTGAAAAAGGAGTGGAGTTTGCCTGCCTGATTAAAGAAGACGTTCCCACAAAACTGGTGGGAGACCCGGGCCGGGTCCGCCAGATATTGACCAACCTGACCGGTAATGCCATCAAGTTCGTTGAAAAAGGGGAAGTCTTTATCAAAGTTTCTCTGCTCAAAGAGGAAAAGACCACGGCCGAGCTCCTGTTTGAAGTGATTGACACCGGAATCGGCATTCCCGAAGAAAAGGTGAGAACCCTTTTCTCCCCCTTTACCCAGGTGGATGCCTCAACAACCCGAAAATACGGCGGCACCGGCCTCGGCCTCGCCATTTCCAAGCAGCTCTCAGAAATGCTCGGCGGCCGGATCGGTGTGGAGAGTGAGGAAGGCAAAGGCTCGCGCTTCTGGTTCACGGCACGGTTTGAAAAGCAAAAAGGCGCCAGGCAGACCATCCGCCTGGTCAAAGATATTGCAGAACAAAAAATCCTGGTGGTTGAATGCCTTACCACTAACTGCCAGGTATTCAAAGAGTATTTAAACTCCTGGAATTGCCGGTTTGACCTGACCCGGAGCGCTGGTGACGCCCTTGACAAGCTCAAGGCAGCCGCATCAGACAAAGATCCTTATACCATTGCCCTGATCGGACAGACCACCGGTGATCTGGAGGGAGAAGAGCTTTCTAACCTCATCAAAAAAGACAACCGTCTCTCATCCATCGTTCTGGTAAAGATTTCCGCAACCCCGCTTAGGGGAGATGCTGCCAGATTCAGGGAAATCGGCTTTGCTGCCTACCTGACCAAACCGATTAAAAAGAAAAAGCTGCTCGACTGTCTGATCACCCTTTCAAGCCTTTCCCAGACAGAGCTTAACGATCCATCACGAGAAATTATCACCAGTTACCGGGTTGAAGAAACCAAAGCCCAGTCACTCGACACCCTTCCCGGAAAAAGGATCCTGGTGGCTGAAGACAACCCGGTCAACCAGAAAGTCATCAGCCTGATGCTCAAAAAAATCGGGCAGGAAATTGTTATTGCCGCAAATGGAAAAGAAGCTGTCGAACGGTTTAAAGCAGATCATTTTGACATTATTTTAATGGACATCCAGATGCCGGTAATGGACGGACTTGAAGCCACGAAAAAAATCCGGGCCATTGAAAAACAGTCCCAGGGGCATATCCCTATTGTTGCACTGACCGCCAATGCCATGAAAGGGGATCGCGAAAACTTTCTGGATGCCGGCATGGATGACCATGTGACCAAGCCCGTCAAGCTGGAACATATTGTGAATGCCCTGACCCGGCTGACCATCAACACCCCGTAAAGAACACAGTCAATACCTCCCTGCCGAACGACGGGTGATACCGCCATGGCGGCGGATCAGAAACGATGACGGCCACTGGATTCTTCTAACCGTTGAGTTGTCTCAATACCTCCTGATAATGCGGCCGGTCACTGTCCTGATAAAAAATACCCAGACCGTAATGCTCTTCTTCAGACGCTCGGAGCGCTGCTTCCATATTCCTGTCCTCAACCCGTATGGATAAAGGATGGACATTCTGGTTCAGATTTTTCCAGGTCTTGTTCTCCTTGTCAAAGGTCACACAGGGCGTCAGGATCTGGATAAAACTGAATCCTT
>CAZLNA010000032.1:0-11459 GCA_964560485.1 uncultured Desulfobacula sp.
TGTTTCGATTATGGATATTACCCTGCTGGTCAATTCCGACACCACGGTGAACATGGTGAACAAAGCGCTGCAGCAGGCGTCAGAAAAGAGTTTGAAAGGGGTGCTCGGCGTCAGTGAAGAGTATCTGGTTTCCTGCGACTTCAATCATGATCCGCGATCCGCAGTCGTGGATATGGCCCAGACCCGTGTCAGCCGATCCCGGCTGATCAAGGTCCAGGCCTGGTTTGATAATGAGTGGGGCTATGCCAACCGGATGCTGGACACCACTATTGCCGCATTTGGAAAGGGGTGATGCCTTTCATCAGCAGGTGCCTGAAAAGGGGGTTTATGCGCCCAGATAGGCCTTTTTAACCTCTGGATTATTCAAGAGTTCATCTGCCGGACCTTCCAGCACCAGGCTGCCGTTTTCAATCACATACCCGCGCTGGGCAAATTTCAGGGCCAGCCGTGCATTCTGTTCCACCAGCAGGATGGTGGTTCCCAGTTTGTTGATTTCTTTCAAGGCATCAAACATTTCCAGCATGAGCAGTGGTGCCAGACCCATGGACGGTTCATCCAGCAGCATTATTTTTCTGGCACTCATATAGCCGCGGCCCACGGCCAGCATCTGCTGTTCTCCGCCTGAAAGGGTACCGGCCAGCTGGTCTTTTCGTTCTTCAAGGCGTGGGAAAAGGTCAAATACCCATCGCCGGTCTTTTTCAATCTGGCTGGTGTCCTTTCTGGCAAAACAGGCCAGGGTAAGGTTTTCCGTGACCGTGAGGTTGCCGAAAATACGACGGCCTTCAGGCACATGGGAAATACCCAGGTGGGAAACCACTTTGTCTGTATTATACTTTAAAATGTCCTCACCATTGAATTCAAGCACTGAACCGGGTTCTGCCGGTACCATTCTGGAAATGGCCCGCAATGTGGTGCTTTTGCCGGCGCCGTTGGCCCCGATGATCGTGAGAATCTCGCCTGCCTTCACACTGAAGTCAATCCCGTGAAGTGCTTTGATATTGCCGTAAGAAACCTTCAGGTTTTTAATGTTGAGCTGCATCAGGTTAAGTCCTCCTTGCCCAGATAGGCTTCGATCACTTCCGGGTTGTTCTGAATATCTTCAGGCGGTCCTTCAGCAATCACCTCGCCGAAAACCAGGGTCTGAATATGCTGACAGAGCTCCATGACAAACTTCATCCGGTGTTCGATCAGGAAGATGGCAACATTGAAATCCTTGTGAACCTGACGGATAATGCGGATCATCTGGACCAGTTCGTCCGGTGTCATGCCGGCAGTGGGTTCATCCAGAAAAAGGATTTTGGGCCGGGTGGCCATGGCGCGGGCCATTTCAACCCGCCGCTGGGCGCCGTATGGCAGGTTGGTGACCATCTGATCCGCATGCTGTTTAATATCAAAAAGTTCAAGCAGGCGCAGGGCGTTTTCCTCTATTTCACTTTCCTGTTTTCGGCAGGCCGGTGTGTTGAAAAATGCCCCCATCAGGCCGTAGGACAATTGAGAGTAGTGGGCCATTTTGATGTGGTCAAGTACGTTCATGTGCCGCCAGAGTGCCAGGTTCTGGAAGGTCCGGCCGAGCCCCTGGGCCGCAATTTCATTGGTTTCAAGTCCCTTGATATTTTTTCCTTCAAGCGAGATCTGGCCTTCTGTGGGGGTATATACCCCTGTGATCAGGTTGAAGATAGTGGTTTTACCCGCTCCGTTCGGCCCGATCAGCCCGGTGATCTGCTCGGGTTCGATGGTCAGGTGGTAATTATGAACCGCCCTGAGTCCCCCGAAGAAATGGGTCATTTTATTCACTGTAAGCAGCGCTGACATGGGTTAGACTCCTTGTGGTTTGTTTTGTTTGGACCGAAGCAGTTTTCTGGCATTGATTTCTTTGAACGAAATCAGGCCGTATGGCCTGAAAATCATGACAAAAATCAGGATCAGCGGAATGATGATCCATTTGAACAGTTCAAGGGGCCGCAGGGCTTCGCTGAGCAGGTTGATGCTGACCGCGCCGACAATGGAGCCGATAATCGAGTTGAGCCCGCCAAAATAGACCATGGCCAGAATTTCAGCCAGACGGTTGATACCGAACATGCCCGGGTTGATATAGGTCAGCACATGGGCAAAAAGACCGCCGGCAATGCCTGCCCAGAACGCCCCGAACATAAAGGCCGTCATCTTGGTTTTCCGTGTTTTAACGGTCATGGATTCAGATGCTGCCTCATCGTCGCGGACCGCATTCAGCGCTTTTCCCATGATGGAGGTGACAAAATTATGGATGATCCAGATACAGAGCATGGTCCAGGCGAAGATCACGGGCAGGGGAGCGAGATCAGGCTGACCGCCCATGCCGCGGGCACCGCCGATAATATTCAGGTTTTCCACGGCACTCTTGATAATGAACATGAAGGCCAGGGAGATAATGGCCAGATAGTCACCACGGGTTTTAAATGAGGGGATGGCCACCAATAAAGATCCTAATGCGGCCGCTGCCCCGCCGGCGAGAAGCGCCAGTGGAAAAAGCCAGGGCCCCAGGGCCGGCGACAGGGCTGCCGCCCCGAAAATTTTGTCATCAGCAAAGCAGGAAAGGGTGATCACTGAAGAGACATACGCGCCAATAGCCATGAAACCCGGATGGGAACAGGAAAATTCACCCTGGTATCCGTTAATGACATTAATACTGATGGTCAGTATGATGGAAATCAATGTCAGTTTGACCACCAGTTCCCTGTAATCGTTGATCCCTGCCCACTGGTGAAGGACCCAGTAAAAGAGCAGCAGATGAAGTATGGCTGAAATCCATAAGGGCAGTTTTTCCATTGCAGCGGCCAGCGGATTGGTGAAAACAGTGGTCAGCCTGGCCACCAGCAGGATCGGGAGGATATAAACAATCAAATCATAGCCGATGGCTGCCGGAATCATCAAGGGATCCTTTAAAATGATCAAGGCACCGAAAAGAACCGGAATTTTAGGCAGACCCAGGTAGTATGAAATATAGTCATATCCCCAGAATTTTTCGATCAATACGGCAACCAGAGCGCCCAGCAGCCAGCCAAGCAACGGCACACTGGAAAAGGCCTGTTTAAAATTATTTAACACTTTCATTGGATATCCTGTTTGATTAGAGTCTGAGTTTGGTGCTGTGTTCCATGCCGAAAAAGCCCCTGGGGCGGTAGGTCAGGATCAGCAGGATGATCGAATAGGCGATCAGGTCCCGGAGCGTTGATGGAAAAATCGTGGCCACAAAGATTTCGATAAATCCCAGCAGATAACCGGCCAGGGCTGCACCTTTGATAGACCCGCGACCGCCCAGGATGGCTGCCACAAAAGCTTTCCATCCGATAATGACACCCATGTAGGGATCAAGGATGGGATAGGCCTGGCCGTATAGGATGCCGGCAACCGAGGCCAGTCCCGCACCCACGGCAAAGGTGAGCGGTGCAATGATATTGATGGAAACCCCCATCAATGGAACAGCAAGAAAATCATAAGACATGGCCCGCATGGCCATTCCCCATTTGGTTTTCTGGATAAAGGCATTCAGGGCCAGCATCAGAAGCAGGGAGATGATAATGATCATGACTTTGACATTGGTAAAATAAACACCGCCGACATTATACGCCACAGACTCCATCAGGGGCGGAAAATTTAAACGGGTGGCGCCCAGCAGAATCAGAATACCGGTTTCGAAAATAATACCGATCATCAGTCCTGTTATGGCAGCTGATGCCCGGGGGGCGGATCGCAGCGGCCGGTACCCGCAGACTTCCACAAAGACTCCGATCCATGACGCCAGAAACATGGTAATCACTACTGTGGCGACAAAGATAACCGGTCCTGGAAGAAAAGAGGAAAAAAGGGCAAGAAAGAGGGTCGCAATCCCAAAGCCGATATAGGTTCCCACCATGAATATATCACCGTGGGCAAAATTAAATAGCATCAGCACACCGTAAACCATGGAATAACCAATGGAGATAACAGCATAAAAACTGCCCCGCTGGAGTGCGTTGATGATGTTCTGCACAATATACTGCACTAGGTCAGTGAAAGCTTCCATTCAAAAGCTCCTGTCTGTAAATAGAGGCTGACTGCCATGCACGCGGTGCATGGCAGTCATGGGTTTAACAAGGATGTTCAGCCGCCGGATTAAGGACAGCTTGATTTGTAGAATTCATACTCGCCGCTGTTGTTGATTTTAACAATAACAGCACACTTGATGGGATCCCCTTCTTCGGTAAAGGTCATGTTACCGGTGATTCCGGCAAAATTCTTGATTTTTGCCAGGGCATCTCTGACCGCTGTTCTGTCTTGCTCGATCCGGCCGGTGAGTTTCCCGCTGTTTTCAATGGCAGCCTGTGCCAGACGGAGAGCATCCCAGGTAAGAGCGGCAACATCATCAGGAATGTATCCGTATTTTTTTTCATACCGGTCGATGAACGCTTTTGTGGCGCCTTTTGCACCGGCAGCCGCATAATGGGAAGAAAAGAACTGGCCATAGCAGGCTTCGCCGCAGAGTTTAACGGTTTCTGCAGAGCCCCAGGAGTCAGAACCGACAATCGGGCCCTTCCAGCCCAGGTCTTTGGCCTGCTGTACGATCAAGGGGACTTCGTTGTAGTACTGAGGGGTAAACAGAACCTGAGCACCGGATTTAATGATTTTGGTCAACTGTGAAGAAAAGTCTGTGTCTTTTGTGGTAAAACTTTCAAAGGCAACCACAGAACCGGCGCCGTGTTTCTTTTCCCAGGCTTCCTTGAATACTTCTGCAAGGCCTTTGGGATAGTCAGAGGCGACATCATAAAGGACTGCTGCTTTTTTGAAACCGAATTCTTCAGTGATGAAGTTGGCAACCACCGGACCCTGGAAGGGATCAAGAAAACAGCCGCGGAACACATAGGGGCGGTCTGCAGTGGTATCAGGATTGGTGGACCAGGGGCTGATCATAACGGTTCTGTATTTGTTGGCCACTTCCCCGGCAGGTACGGCCTGTTTGGAGGACTGGGGACCGACAATAGCAAGAACATCATCCTGGGTGATCATTTTTGTGTTGGCTTTTACTGCAGATTCCGCTTTTGATTCGTTATCTTCCAGAACGATTTCAACTTTGTAGCGTTTCCCGCCGACTAAAATTCCGCCGGCTTTCATGACATCTTCAAGCCACATTTCAGCAGCATATTTACTGCCTTCCCCGACTTTTGGGATATCGCCGGTCATGGGGGCGTTGATACCGATCTTGATGACGGTTTCCCGTTTGGCCATGGCCTGGGGAGAGAAAATCATGGCAACTACGAACAATACAGCCATTAGACTCGCAATCTTACGCATATTACCTCCTTAAAATGGTATTAACAGTAAACTGTTTTTGTGGCAGGACACAATGAAATGCCACATAAGCACGTTCCCGGCCAATAGTGCTCAGTGAGAGCAATTTCAGGCAACAGAAAGGCGCCGTTTTTTCTTACTCAAACAATGTTTAAGTCTGCAAGAACTATTGTTATACCTAAAAAACAGTGTTCGAGTAAAGAGGAATAGAAAATAAAAAATATGGGCGGCTTCAGACCAGAAAAATCAGATAGATATCTTAACGGGAAAAATCCGCAGCAGGACGAAATGACAGCTTTTTTTGGATAAATTGAAAAAAGATGTAAGGTTTTTATCCGTTCTACGACTTTCTTGTCAAGGATGAATCAATAAATCGAGAGACATTGATTCATCGAGGTACCCACAAAAAGGGGTTATGCTAAAATACCAGAAATTTATTTTTTTAATATAATATATAGGAGATTTATCATGAAAACTGTAAGAAATATCGTTTATACGGCCATCGTACTGTCACTTGTGTCCTTTTTTGCCGCCACACATGTTGGCGCGAAAACTACCGATTTCTACGTCGGCGAGAAAGCCGGTATGGCGCAGGTGACCAAAGACGCTAAAAATGAACAGTGCTCGCTTCGGTTCTCAAATATTGATCACGAAGCAAAAGTTGCAAGTGCTGAGCATGTTGAAAGACTGGTCAGTGAAGGCAAATCCATGGATTATGTCGAAGGGTTCAGATCCGGTTATGAAAGAAAGTGGAAACTCTATCTGGATGTCAACTGCACGCCATAGCAGCATGTTGCACATGTAAGACAAATGTGAAAAACAGACAACCGCCTGTCTTGGAAATCCAGGACAGGCGGTTTGCTATTCTGACAGCGAAGCCAGTTTTTTTGTGATCTCTTTTATCGCTTCCGGAACCGCATCGATATCATCAAAGGGCCGGGTGCCGTCCCGGTCAGACAACGCCACCTCGTCAAGTTCAGGAATAAACCCGAGTATTTCAAAATCCGCCAGATGTTCTTTGATCAGCTTCTGATCCTCTTCAGAGCGAACCCGGTTGGCCAGCACCACAATTTTCTTAATGCCGATGTCCTGGCCTAATTTTCGGATTTTATCAGCAGCCACCCGGCTTCTTTTTCCCGGATTGACAACAATGACAAGCGCATCAACAGATCCAGAGGTTGCACGCCCCAAATGTTCAATACCGGCTTCCATGTCCATGACCACTACTTCATTGCGGGCCAGGACCAGGTGGTTCATCAATGCCTTTAATATGGTGGATTCCGGGCATATACATCCGGATCCGCCATGTTGAACCGTTCCCATGACCAGCAGTTTGACCCCATCCTTTTCAATGGAGAACCGGTCCGGGATATCATCGACTTTGGGATTTAAAGTGAAAAACCCCCCCATGGTGCCGGGCTGCGCCCCTGTCCGTTCGGCAATCAGGTCTGACAGCTCTGAAACCGGAGTGATCGGTTTTGTTTCATCGATTCCCAGGCCTGCTGCAAGGTTGGCCACAGGATCCGCATCAATGGCAATAACTTTGTTGTCTGTCATGGCAGCAATGGATCTGGCAATCAGGGCGGTCAGTGTGGTTTTACCCACACCGCCTTTACCGCCGACAGCTATTCTTAAACTCATGAATGACCTCCAGGATAATGGTGTCAGACCCCTGAATAAGATTCAGGTAATCTGGTCGAGGATTTTGCCGCTTTCGTCCAGCAGGTAAACCAGGTGCCCTTCCTGGGCTGCAAGGGAAAGGAGATCTTCTTTGATGATCGCCTGGGCTTCATAATTTTCTTTCATTAAATCCTTGGGCATGACCATAAAACAGGTCTGAGCCTTTTCTTTGGCTGAAAATGCAGGGATAAAGGGCTTTTGAGTTTCCGGATGTTCATATCCCAGGATCTGTTCCCCACCTGCTCCAGGGTTTTGCACAATGATATAATACCACTTGGTTTTGTTTTCCGTATTCAATGGTTTGTCCTCATTTATCTGAATGATTGGCAGTAAATATAAGACAGGTTAAAGGAAAATAAAGGTCGGCCACTGCTAAAACTTTTAGATATGCAAAAAAAAACCCCTGTCCGGGAGTCATTTCCGGACAGGGGCTGTCAAAATCTGAAAACAGAATTAGATTTCAAGCCAGGAGTCAGAATAGAGCGTTTCGCCCATAATGACTTTGTAGGTCTTGTAGTAGTCAAGCAGCTCTTTGCTCAGACCATCCGGTCCGGGATCATTGCCATCCATCAGACCCCAGATCAGGTCAGTGATTTCAGGTTTTTCACCTTTTGCAATGGCCGTCTGCTGTTTGTCCAGCGGATCCGCAATAACGGATTTCATACCGTATTTCCAGAGCATGCACATGTAGGTCTGGTTCAGGATCGGACGCAGATGTTCCGGGGGACCATTGGAGATGTTGGACAGGCCGCAGGTGGATTTGGCACCCGGTGCCATGTCTTCGAGCATCATCTGGAAGTTGAGCAGGCTCATGAGCTGCTGCTGCTGGATATTGACCGGTGTGACAATACCGTCTACCCAGATTCTTTCATTGGGGATGCCGGCTTCGTTGGCAAAATAAAGCAGTTCAACTGCAAGTGCAGCTCTTTCGTTTTCGTCGCGGGGAAGGCCGTCCGGGCCCCACATCAGTGCCACAAAGTCTGCATCATACTGGGTTGCCAGCGGAACCATGGGTTCATATCGTTCAGCCCGCGCCATGATGGAGTTGATGATGTGGGGCTGGTCAGCAGGCTTGCATACTTTCAGGCCGGCTTCAATGGCATCAATGTTGGACGTATCCAGCAGCAAAGGCATGCCGGGAACCGCTTCCTGAACCACATTCACCACCCAGGGCATCAGTTCGGTGCCGAATTTTTTGGCCGGCCCCAGGTTAATATCAATATAATCCATTCCCAGTTCTTTCTGACGAACGACTTCTTCCTGGATAGGTTCAGGATTACGTTTGGCAGGATCCGGTTCTTTGAACTCTTTTCCAATGATTCTGGAAATAACGTTCAGGCTTTCTCCAAATAGAATCATGTTTTCCATGTTCTTTTCCTTTTACAGTGTTATGAGTTATTTTGTTAAAGCCGGGCATGAATGTTAACCCGGCTTTGACTTCTTATTTTGACTTAAGAAATGCCGGCAGATGAGCTGCTTCTCTCGGACCGACCGTAATGGTCCAGCCGGGAAGCTCTTCTTCAATATCACCTGCAATCGCAGCAGCATAACCCGGGATGATCAGTTCAGTGTGTTTGACTTTGTCCATGATACCGGATTTTTTGACAAACATGCCCACATCATCACCGCCGAATTTACCTGCAGCCCAGGCCGTCAGTACGGACAGACCTTCTGAATCCTTGATCAGCAGCCAGCAGGGAACCTTGGACGCTTCGCACTCACCGGAAACAATGAAGTAGGTCAATGCAAAGTTGGTGGTCACCAGAACCGGAGAGTTTTCATCCGGGTTGCCGATTTCAAAAATCCCTTCGGTAACAGTCATGGGACGCTGCGGGTCTGTAAAGATGTTCAGTCGTTCAAGCAGCAGCGGGAACAAAGACTCTGTGGTGAAATCGCTCAAAACCACAATGCCGCCGTATTTGGCGACAAACATGGCTGCAATCATGGTTTCCATATCCAGGTTGGATGCCATTTCACACGGGAAGGTGATGGTCGGGAAGCCCAGCGCTTTGTTGGAGGCTTTCAGGGCAGCACGACGAATGGCCACCTGATCTTCCAGGGCCTGTTTGATCTCTCTTGCACCTGAATCCATGACCAGGTCTTTAATACCCATGCCGGTCAGTTTTTCAGTCAGCGCCTGAAGGGCATCAACTGAATCAGCTTTCACTGCCAGCGGCAGGTCATTGTCTTTTGCCAGCGCACCCATGCCATCTGCATTCGCGTCTGTGGCCGCATAGATCAGGGGACGTTTAAAGGCTGTCTTTTCAATGGCTGCCTTCATAACGTCGAGATCTTCAGTCTGAAGTACCAGGTTGAATTCTGATTCCTTGGCAATTTTTTCCGCAACAGCAGCAAATGCATCTGCACCATTGCCTGCGTCTTTCACCACCAGAAGTTCGGGTCTTAAGTTAAGACCAACCCGTTCATACTGGAAGGCATTGTAAACTTTGAGTTTATTATCCAGTTCAGCCAGGTCGGTATCTGATCCGACCGTAGCCGCCAGAACAGTTGGGTTGAAAAAAGTTTTTTCATGTCGATACAGTACGGTTTCACCACCTGTGGTGGTTTTCCGGACCCCTTTACCCAGTGCGACAGGACGGATCGGCGGCGCAGAGGCTTCTGCCAGCTGTTCTTTTGCCTCATCAGAAACATAGGGGCAGCTGTCCAGCTCTGCTTTGCCGGATGCCAGGTTCATGGCAAATGCAAGGCATGTTGGAACCCCGCACTCCTTGCAGTTTGTTTTGGGCAGGAGTTTGAATATCTGTATACCGGTTAGTGCCATTTTTTTCTCCTTAAGCTGTGAAAACTTTATGAAAAGGACCGGCAGCCGGTTTCTGGTGGTGGCTGCCGGTCCTTTTAAGGTTTAGTCATTATCCAACAAGCGGATCCATGTTCAAGGCAGGATGGCCTTTTTCCTGGAGGAACGGAAGGATCTCTTCTTCTGTGATACCCACTGTTTCATCGGCGATCTTGTCGAACAGATCCGGGTGGCCCATTTCTGCCCCACGTTTTTCAATTCTGTCTCTGAGTTCTTCTTTGAGCATCTTGGGCATCCAGACCATTCTCAGGAGCCCTCCATCGCCAAGGATGAATTTTCCCTGGGTGATGTTATGTTTTGAATGACCGACAAAACCCGGGGAGGAAGCACCACCACCCATTACACCGGCCAGTGTGGTAAACTTCATGCCGCAGGGGGTTTCTCCGCCATAGTCGCGGCCAACCGTCATAACGCCATTACAGGCCGGCAGCATGGCAGCGATACATTCGCAGCAGCCGCAGGTGGTCATGGGATCATGAACCATGGAGTAGAAATTATAACGTTCTACCGCACCTCTGGAAGCTTTTCTGATAAATTCATTAACACCGGCAAATTCGCCGAGTTCGGCATTCAATACCTCGCCTTTTTCAATCGGCTGGTTCGGTCCTGTCGGGTTAATTTCATAAGAAGCCTTGCAGTCCATCCAGTTGTATGCACCGCACAGACCGGTTCTTTCAGGTGAGACGGAACAGACATGAGACGGTGCAAACGACTGGCACAGGGTACATGAATAGAAGGTATCAACATCTTCATCTTTCATGGTATCCACGCGGGCATCACGGGCCAGATAGTTTTCACGGGCCAGTTCAGTCATCTTGTCTACATCGTCTTTCTTGGTGAGCAGGGTTACCTGAACCTTGTCGACAATCTTCTGGAAATCCTGGTGGAATTTCGCATGAAGAACCACGCCGATATCTTTGAGGGTAAAGCCTTTTTCAATCGCAGCTTTAGAGATACGTACCCAGGAAATATCTCTCTGGCCGATATGCATGACACCCTGAATATAATTGATCAGATGATGGATCTGACGCTCCATGATCGGTTCAAAATCTTCCTGGAATTCACGGCCGGCAATTTCAACTTTAATACCGAGCGGGAAGGTGTCGCCTTCTTTAAGACCGTCAATGTCCGGTCCTTCAATGATGACCTTGCCGTCTTCAATGGCATTCATATCCGCCATTTTGACCAGTTCGGTACACTGTGTTTTACCGCCGCCGCACTGTGCATAGAGATCAGCGCCGCGAACACGTTCACCCTCATAGGCAGGGCCAAACGCACAGGGAATATCAATTTCGGAAACCGTTACCTTCAGACCCCTGACTTCAACTGATTTTTGTACCATCTCTTCATGGGCGATAGGTGCCACAACATGTTCGTAGGTACAGATACCAGTGGGAAGGATTTCAGGAATCGGTGTATCAGCGATGGTCGGGAAACCCCAGTTAACACAACCGGCCGCAGCCACACCCCACTCGGTACCGACGTCGCCCAGTGCATTGACAAATGCAAATACACGCTCTTTGTTATATTTAAGAATGGTTTTATAATCACCCGGCTGAACACCACCGAATGCCATGGCTGCCCTGTTGGCAAAACCAAGGGCAAATACGGCGGAGGAGATGTCCGGTCCAAACGGCACGATACGGGTGTTCCAGCC
>CAZLNA010000033.1:0-11268 GCA_964560485.1 uncultured Desulfobacula sp.
TGATGATGCGACGGAGCAACGTCAAGATGTTTCCTGAATAATCAATAAGTTCCAATTCAATACCCTCGGGTCGCTGTGTTTGAATCTCTTTGGAATGGGTATATTCCGGGAACAAATGGTTTGAACACTAAACTTTTACAATGGTATTATCATTGTGTCAAATGTTCATGTAGGAATTTTCGGGAAGGAAACGATGGTCTACGCTGTTTTGCCGAAAAAAAACCGGCGTCTTGCGACGCCGGTTGAAAATACTGCCATGAAACAGGGGAAGGGCTCAGGAGTCACACTTGGGAGCTTCCTTGGGATCTTCTTCAGCCTTAGTCTTCGGAGTATTCTGCTGTTCGGGTTCCTGACCAGGTGATGGGCTCGTTTCCTGGGCCACATTTGTGGCGGCTTTGCTTTGCTCCTGGTTTGCTTCGGGAGTTGCTTCGGGGGCTTCATTCGGAGCGTCATTTGGGGCTTCAACGGGAGCTTCCGCAGAGGCGGCGCCACCTCCCTTATCCTGCTCCTCAGCCAGAAGCGCTCTTCTGAGCACCTTGCCCACAATGGTCTTGGGCAGTTCCTCACGGAATTCAACCTTGCGCGGAACCTTGTAATTGGCCAGCTTCTCGCGGCAATGGGCAATGACCTCGCCCCGGGTCATGGTCTCGCCTTCCTTGGGCACGATATAGGCCTTGATGATCTCACCGCGGGAAGGGTGGGGCACGCCCACAGCCACGGCTTCCTTGACCTTGGGGTGTTCGTACAGGACCTCGTCTATTTCGCGGGGATAGACATTGTACCCGCCCACAATGACCATGTCCTTTTTACGGTCCACGATGAAGAAATAGCCTTCCTCGTCCATGTAGGCGATGTCGCCGGTGTAGAGCCATTCGTTGCGGATGGTGGAAGCGGTGGCGTCGGGCCGGTTCCAGTAGCCTTTCATGACCTGCGGGCCGCAGATGGCCACTTCCCCTTCCTCTCCGCGTCCCATTTCTTTGGTCGGGTCTTCGAGATCAAGGATTTTTATGTTTGTCCCGGGAATGGGGAAACCAATGGTACCGATCCGTCTGAGTTCTTTGCTGGTGGGGTTGACGCTGGCCACCGGGGCGGTTTCAGTCAGTCCGTACCCTTCGAAAATAATCGCCCCGGTCTTTTCTTCAAACTGGTGGCAGACCTCCGGCGGCAGAGGGCCACCACCTGAGAAACAGGCCATGAGAGAAGAAAGATCATAGTCATTGATCTTGGCATGGTTGGTAAAGGCCACAAAAATGGTGGGCACGGCCGGCATGAACGTGGGTTTGTATTTCTGCACCGCCTTTAGAACTTCTGTAAAGGGCGGGTTGCCGGCACGGGGATCTGGAATGCAGATCAGTTTGGCCGCCAGCCGGGCGGAGGTGAACAGGGCCACCGTGATCCCGAAGCTGTGATACCAGGGCAGCACCCCTAAAAAGGAGTGAAAGCCGTTGTCATACATTTTTTCTTCTGCTTTTCCGTCCAGGTGGGTGAACCGTGCATATTCGATAATCGCCTGGGTATCATAGGTGAAATTGGTGTGGGAGAGTTCCGCCCCTTTGGGCAGGCCGGTGGTGCCGCCGGTATAGAGCATGATGGCGGTGTCATTCTCAGGATCGATCTCAACCTGGGGCGGTTCCGGTTTGGACTGTGCAACGATGTCATCAAAATAGAGATGGGCCGGTTTGACATTGTCGGCTTTGGGAATTTTCCCCAAAAGGCCCCCAAGGATGGCTTTGAGCTTGGGAAGATATGATTTGATGTTGCAGAGGATCACATTTTTGACATCGGTTCCCTCAATGGCTTTGACCGTATTCGGATAAAAAACAGGATGGTCCATGCAGAAAACCATCTTGGCCTGGGAATCCTTTAGCTGGTGATTGAGCTCGGGTGCGGTGTAAACCGGGTTGCAGTTGACAGCCACGGCGCCGGCCTTGAGGATACCAAAAAGGATTTCAGGAAACTGGGGAATGTTGGGAAGAAAAATGGCGACTTTATCGCCCTTGGCAATGCCTTTGCCTGAAAGAAAATTGGCGATCCGGTCTGCGGTGTCTTTTACCTGGGCATAGGTTTTTGTCGCACCGTTAAAAATCGTGAATGTGTGGTTCGGATAGTTCTGCGCTGAATCATCCAGGAATTTAAAAACTGGAAATTTGTAATCATTGCAGGTTGTTGCCACGCCTTCGGGCCAAAATGGGGTGTTCCATTGGGAGACAGCCATTGATTCTTCCTCCAGGGTTAAAGGTTGTAAAAGGCCTGTCCTGCACTGCCTTTATATAAAAAAATGAATGACCATTCAGAATTGTTGTCATAGTTATACCTATTTTCATACAAAAAATAAAATCTTTTTTTAATAAAAATCAAATAATTTGATTTTTTCGTGAACATGTGGCCATTTTATTTAAGGTTGTATTCAAGCCCCGGCAATGGTAAGGGATGAAACAAATAATGACCCTCAGCATGATGACATACGGGAGATAGAACTTGATTAAAAAAGCATTGAACAGCCTTATGATAACGGGGTTCGTGATATTCCTGCTTGGCGGTACTGCAACTGGAGAAGACCTCTATGTAACCGGTATCACAAAAATAACCATGCGGACCGGCCCTGGTGTGGAGCATAAAATTGTTGCCATGCTGGTGTCAGGAACCCGTCTGGCGGTTGTTGAATACAGGGAAGACTGGTCACAGGTCAAAACCCAGAGTGGAAGACAAGGCTGGGTCCTTTCCCGTTTCCTGACCAAGAAAGTGCCGGATGCCCTGCTGGTTGACGGTCTGGAAAAAAAGAACCAGGCCCTTGAAAAACGGGTGGCTGCGCTGGAACAGGAAAATCAGACCTTGACCGTGAAAAATGCCACACTGGTACAGATCCAGGAAAAATACAATAAACTCAAAAGAGAATCCGGTCAGTTTCTTGAACTTGAAGCCCGCTATAAAAAGGTGACGCAGGCATTCGAAGAACATAAAAAAAGAATGGAACGGCTTGAGGATGAGACCAACAGTGAATTCCAGCTCTGGTACCTGATCGGTCCCGGGGTGTTTATCGTCGGCTTTATCTTTGGTCTGAGCACACGCAAAAAGAAAAGAAACCGCCTTTTATGATCAGCAAGAGTGATTTTCTCATTATCGGCAGCGGCATTGCCGGACTGAGCTATGCGCTCAAAGCAGCATCTCACGGCAGTGTCACCATCATCACCAAAAAGCAGGTCCAAAAAACCAACACCGCTCTGGCCCAGGGAGGGGTTGCTGCTGTTTTCAGTGAGTTTGATTCTTTTGACCTCCATGGGCAGGATACTCAGAAAGCAGGGGACGGGCTCTGCAACCCTGAAGTGGTAAAAATGGTAGTGGAAGACGGTCCCGGCCGGATCAGGGAGCTGGTCAGCCAGGGGGCGAAGTTCAACAAGGCCGGCAGCGGTCAATATGATTTTTCTCTCGGCCAGGAAGGCGGCCATTCTGCCAAACGTATTGTTTTTGCAAACGATCTGACCGGTAAAGAGATCGAAGAAACATTGGTGAAAAATGTCGAGGAACATGACAACATCACCATCCTGGAAGACCATGTGGCGGTTAATCTGATTACCTTGAGCAAGAGTGTGCGAAGCGGCCTTGTGGTCACCCAGCGTGAGAATGCCTGCTGCGGCGCATATGTGCTGAACAACAAGACCGGGAAAATTGAAATCTTTGCCGCAAAAATTACCTTACTGGCCACCGGCGGTGCCAGCAAAGTCTATCTGTATACCTCCAACCCGGATATCGCCACAGGCGACGGGATCGCCATGGCCTACCGGGCAGGGGCGTCTGTGGCAAACATGGAATTTGTCCAGTTTCATCCGACCTGCCTGTATCACCCTGAGGCCAAGAATTTTTTGATATCAGAAGCGGTCAGGGGGGAAGGGGCACATCTGATTGATGAAAAAGGCCGGCGGTTTATGGGAAATTACAGCCCGGAAAAGGAACTGGCCTGCAGGGATGTGGTGGCCCGTGCCATAGACAGCGAGCTGAAAAAAACCGGGGCAGACTCTGTTTTTCTCGATATCACACACAGGGATGCTGATTTTATCAAAAAGCGGTTTCCCAACATATTCTTAAAATGTATGGAATTTGGTATTGATATGACCAAAGAACCGATACCGGTGGTGCCGGCTGCGCATTATATCTGTGGGGGCGTGGCAACAGACCTGGACGGAAAAACAGATGTCAAACATTTGTATGCGGTGGGAGAGACCGCCTGCACCGGCCTTCACGGGGCCAACCGGCTGGCCTCAAATTCACTGCTTGAAGCCCTGGTCTATTCTGACCGTGCCTATCATGCCTCGATCAAAGAATTGAAAAAAATCAAAAAGAAAAAAAAGATCGATCTGGCTGAATGGGATGAAACCGGCACCATGGACAGTGATGAAGCCATTGTCGTATCCCATAACTGGGATGAGATCCGGCGCTTGATGTGGAATTATGTGGGGATTGTCCGGTCAGACAAGCGCCTTGAACGGGCACTGCGCCGGATTTGCAACATCAAGGAAGAGATCAACGAATACTACTGGGATTTTAAAGTCACCGCCGATCTGATCGAATTGAGAAATCTTGCCACAGTCGCAGAGCTGATTATCCGTTCTGCCCTGCACCGGAAGGAGAGCCGGGGCCTGCACTATAATATTGGCTATCCTGAAAAAAACGACGCACAATTCCTTGAACAGACCATCCTTAAAAAAGATGCCTGGTAAAGCAGGCTAAGGCTTTTTCCCCACAAAGAGAGTCACAATCCCCAGGGTCATTTGTTTGTATTTTACCTGTTCAAAGCCGGACCGGGTCATGATCCTTGCAAATTCTGCCGGACTGGGAAATTTCAGCACCGAGTCCGGCAGGTAGGAATAGGCATGGCTGTCTTTTGAGAAAAAAGAACCGACCAGGGGCAGGATTTTTTTAAAATAGACAAGATACAATGAGCGGATCAGCCCTTTGTCAGGGGTGGTCAATTCAAGTACGGCCAGGCGGCTGCCAGGTTTCAGGACGTGATAAAAGGCGGTCAAAGCCCTTTGCCGGTCCATGATATTACGAATGCCGAATGCTATAAAGACAGCATTAAAAAGGTTGTTTGAAAACGGCAGGGCCAGGGCATCTGCATTGAGCAGAGAGATGGTCTGATTATTTGTCTTTTCAAGCTTTTTTTTCCCCAGCCGCAGCATGCCAAACGAAAAATCAAGACCGCAGATCCTGGCATCCTTGCTGAGCTGCTGGTGTGCCTCCAGGGCCACATCGCAGGTGCCGCAGGCCACATCAAGGATTCTGTCCCCTGATTTCAGCTTCGCCGCCTTCACTGCCTGGCTCCGCCAGACCACATCCTGCCGGAGGCTGAGCAGCCGGTTTAAAAAATCATACCATGGGGCAATCCGGTCGAACATCTCCCGGACAAAGCCAAGTTCCGTATTCATCGTTGACAACCTGGAATTCTGGTTTATTTTATGTTACTTCTTCACGCAGGTTGGAAAAGTAGCACAAACATTGGCTGATGACAAATAAAACAAGGTTGTGACCTCAGGGCCGGCAGGTTTATACATGAGTGAAAAACAGGATTATTATGACATCCTCGGCGTTGCCAGGGATGTGTCTAAAGATGAGCTGAAAAAAGCATACCGGAAAAAGGCCATCAAATACCACCCGGACAAGAATCCGGACAATAAGGAAGCAGAGGATAAATTCAAGCTTGCGTCTGAAGCTTATGAAGTGCTCAGCGATGATAACAAACGCCAGATCTATGATCAATTCGGCCACAAAGGGCTCGAAGGCGCCGGGCATTCCGGTCCGAGCGGGTTTGAAGATATCTTTTCAAGTTTCGGGGATATTTTTGAGGATTTTTTCGGATTCGGCTCTTCCGGCGGCCGGCAGCGGGGCCGGCGGGGATCTGACCTGCGGTACAACATGACCATTGACTTCATGGAGGCTGCGTTCGGCACTGAAAAAACCATCACCATCCCAAAGCTCGACCTCTGCCAGGAATGTTCCGGAACAGGATGTGAGGCCGGCCATACCCCTGAAACCTGTTCCCAGTGCCACGGGACAGGCCAGTTTATCCAGAGCCAGGGATTTTTCAAAGTCAAGACCACCTGCCCGTACTGCAAAGGCCAGGGCACGGTCATCCAGCATCCTTGCAGGGAATGCCGCGGGGCCGGCCGGGTTGAAATCACCCGCAAGGTCCAGGTCAAAATCCCGGCAGGCGTGGATAACGGATCCAAACTCAGGCTGACAGGCGAGGGTGAGGCCGCACCGACACTGGAAGGGGTGCCCGGAGATCTTTATGTGGTTATCGGGGTGAAGCCCCACAAGTTTTTCCAGCGGGACAACACCGACGTCATCTGCGCCATTGATATCTCATTTACCCAGGCCGCACTTGGAGATGAAATCTCCATTCCCACCCTGGTGGGAGAAGAACCGCTGAAAATCCCAAAAGGCACCCAGTACGGAGATGAATTCAAACTCAGGGGCGAAGGGATTGCATCGCTTCGAACCGGCCGGAGGGGTGATCAGATCATCAAAGTGATTGTCAAAACCCCGACCCGTTTGAACCAGAAGCAGGAAGAACTGCTCAAGGAGTTTGACCGGCTCGATTCAAACAAGATTTCCAATAAATTAAAGAACCTGTTTAAAAAACTGTGAAGGCCAAAGGACGGTTGTCATGTTTGAACTGAAAGTCAAAACGCGTTTTGCAGGTGCCCATCAACTGACCATGGTGGGGCAGAAATGTGAAAACCTGCACGGTCACAACTGGCATGTGGAAGTCTGTGTGTCAGGGCCTGAACTGAATTCAGCCGGCGTGCTTGCCGATTTCGGGGATATCAAGCGAGCGGTCCGCCAGGTGGTGGACGGTGAGCTTGACCACAAATTTTTAAATGAACTGGACATGTTCAAGCAGCAGCAGCCGACGTCTGAGCGGATTGCCGTCTATATTGCACAGCAGGTTCAGGCCATACTGGAAACAACCATCCCGGAAAATGTTCGTGTGTCAAAAGTCATGGCGTGGGAATCCGACAATGCCTGCGCCACATATTACCCTGAAAAATAATCCGTCACCTTAAAACTTCGTATTCTGATGAAAAATGAAAGCTGCGGCTCTAAAAAGAGCAGGGGCGCACCATATGATACATGGCGCGCTGGTTGAGTTTTTCCTCAGCCCTGAATTAAGACCAACCCCTTTTATTTGAGATAGCGTATCATCTGCGGGATCACGCCTGGCGGTCGATGATCTGTTGCGCCGGGATAATGCCGGTGGCTGCGGCAGATACGATATTGCCGGCAACACCCGGCCCGTCTCCTGCCACGAACATGCCTGAAATGGATGTCTCAAGGTGAGGGCTGGTTTCCACCTGGGTGGCAAAAAATTTAATTTCAGGCGCATAGAGCAGGGTTTCATCATTTGATACGCCCGGTATCACCTGATTGAGCGCTTCAAGTCCTTCAATGAGGTTGGTGAGAATCCGTCCGGGAAGGGCCATGGCAATATCACCGCAGACCACATTGGTCATGGTGGGTTCAATATATCCTTTTCGAATCCGGTTCCATGTGGATCGCCGCCCTCTTTTCAAATCTCCGAATCTTTGCAGGGTTGCCTTGCCGTTGCCGATCAGGGTTGCCAGCCGGCCGATGGATTCGCCATAGGCCTGGTTGTCGGTCACCGGTTCAGTGAGGACCACTTTGGAGAGAAAAGCAAAATTGGTATTGTTTGATTTCTTATCTGAATAGGCATGACCGTTGACGCAGACAAAAGCCTTGTAGTTTTCAAGGGAGATATAGCCGCCCTGGTTGGTGCAGAACGTCCGTGTCTGGTCATCATACGTGGGGGTCTGGACAAAAAAAGTCGGGTCATAGATCACATTGCACAGATCATCCATGATATCATTGTGTACCTCCACCCGGACGCCCACCTCAATCCCGCGCTGGCTCAGGCCGATACCGTGCTTCTGGGCAAGCTGGGCCACCCAGTTGGCACCGATCCGGCCGGGTGCCAGGATCACGTTGGGTGAGGCGTATTCCCCTTTGACCGTGATCACGCCAGTGACTTTTCCGTCTGTCACCCGGACATCGAGCACCTCTTCTCCGGTACGGATCGTAACGCCTGTTTTCTGGATATGGTCGGCCATATCAGCGATATAGGCTGGCAGATTGTCTGACCCCAGGTGTTTCTGGCGGATCAGCAGAAGATCAATGCCGACTTTTTTGGCTTCTTTTCTGATCTGCCGGGCCCGGTCCATGTCAGTGGGGAAAACCGGGCCGTCCATGTTGAATCTGGTAAAAACGGCTTCTGTTTCGTTAATCAGCTTCTGTGCGGCGTCCAGGGGCATGAACTGGGTCAGATCGGTTTTCCCCAGGCGGGGGATGAAATTGAGCTTGCCGTCCGAATAGAGACCGGCACCGCCGATCCCGGCCAGAATATTGCACGGGTCGCACTGGATGCATTTTTGAAATGTATGGTTTGGGCATTTGCGCTTGAGCGGGGCCTGTCCTTTTTCCAGGATAAGCACTTTCAGATTGGAATTTTCAGCAAGATGGCAGGCCGCAAAAAGCCCTGCCGGTCCACCGCCGACAATGATGACGTCATAACTCATAATGTACCTGAAATATAAAGATTACAATGCAATAACAGAATTATCCACTCCGGGGAACGGGCTGGGCAGATAAGCATCTGCATCCGTATCGTTGAGCCAGGTGGTTTTATCCACAAGGTATCTGAACTGATAGGCCTTGTCTTTGGCAAGGTTTATCTGGCAGGAAAAATCCCCGTTTTTTAGTTTTTTCATGGCGCCAGACTCAAGATCCCAGTTGTTCCATTCCCCGATGATCTGAACCGAAGCAGCGGTACCAATGTCTTTTTTAAGCACTTTAAAAGAGACTTTGCACACAGGTTTGGTCTTCAAATATTTCTTGGTAAACATCTTCCCTCCAATGGCTGGTGTTTTTCTTTGAGTTTCAAATGCTTACGAATGAACTGGTATTTTACGTTGTTTTTCTGGTTAAAATCAAGCAAAAGCTGTTTTTAAGGTTCGGGCTGCAGCCTCTTTGAGTTTATCCCGGTTCACAGGCTTGGGGATAAAATCGTTCATGTGGGTCAAGATTGCCGGTGGGGTTTGGTGTTTATGATCATTTCGTCTACCCTGACATCAGGAGAAAAGCCATTTGCGCATTGATACCTGCCGGGGCATATTTGGGCTCAGTCTAAGCCGGTGCTGTTGAAAATGCAATGATAATGTCCACTAAAGCGTTTCATCCTAACAGAATCAAAATATGAGTATGGTAGGCAGGAACGGGTGAGGCTGAATCAAAGGAGATGGCTGTGAAGATGACATCAAAACCGGCTTTGGGATTTATACTGCTTTTTTTTGCCGTGGCCATGAGTATTTACGTGGCCCTGGAGTTTGTGCCCCAGCAGATCTATCAGGCCGTAAATGACTGGAATGCGGTTGCGGTGGCCTGGTGCCTGAACATCATCGGCATTCAGGTGACGCTCAAGGGCGATCTGATCACCCATGCCGGATTTACCGCCAAAGTGGTGGGAGAATGTTCTGCTGTTTTTGTCAGTGTGCTGCCGCTTTCTTTTTTTCTGGCCTATCCGGCCAGGCCCCTGAGGCGTCTGGCCGGTATCCTCATCGGCCTGCCGTTTTTATTCGGGATTAATATTATCCGTATTGCCATTGTCTTTATTGTGGGGTTTTCCCAGCCCAAGCTCTTTCCCTGGGTTCACCTCTACCTGGGACAGGTAGGAATGATACTGGTGGTGGTCTGGATCTGCATGGTCTGGCTTGAATGGGAAAAGCGGGAAACAGCCGGGCTTGCGTCCGGTGTTTTTGTATTAAAAGTGCTTGCGGTCTCCATCCTTCCGTTCATTGCCTGGATATGGGTGTGTCAGCCGTATACCCGGATGGTGCTGACGCTGGCAGCATTCATCCTTGAGCAGGCCGGGCTTGCCGTAGTCCTGCCCAAGGTGCTGGAGATCTATCCGCATACCTTTATTTCATTTAACGTGATTGTGATTTTCAGTTTTTTTGCAGCTGCCTGGATGGCAAAAAAATCAGTCAGGCCCTTGTGGATTATACTGGGGACGGCAGGGCTGACCGGGGTCCATATTCTGTTTCATATCCTGCCGTTTCTCTTTTTTCAGCATCAGATCAAAAGCAGCGGCTGGCTGATCAACTCGTTCCTGGTGATCAATCAGTTTATCCTGCCCTTTGTTTTCTGGATACTGGTCAGTCCGAAACCGAGAAGCAGCAAAAGGCCTGTGACTGACAGCAATCGCCCGGCCGCCGGAACCGGCGCAGGGGAAGACGTCACTGGATAGGAAGTCTCATCCCTCGGGTCTGTACCGGCCAGGTATTCTTCAAGATTGGTAAACCCGTCCTGGTCCGGATCTTCGTCGGCATCATCTTCAAGCGGGAGCAGGCCGGCATTGATTTCCCAGCCGTCCGGCATGCCGTCATCATCGGTGTCTGCCCTGGCAGGGTGGGTGGACAGGGCGTATTCTTCGGCCTGGGTCAGGCCGTCATTGTCTGTGTCTGTATCCTGCGGGTGTTCGATATGGCCGTAAAATTCAAGTTCCCATTCTGCCGGCAGGGTGTCTCCGTCAATGTCCGTGTTGCCCAGATCGAGCCGGGGTTTGGTGACGGCATAACCGCTGGATGAATAGGTGACCGGTTTCCCGGCAGCCACCATCCGGGTGCGCAGGTCATCCGGATCAATAAAAATGCCGTGCGCGGTTTTCATGGCGCTCTGCATGCCCGCGGCTGTACCGGCCGCATAGGGGCAGGCAGCAGAGGTGCCCCCGAAATCAGTGTCATATCCGGTGCCCGGCGAAGGTGTGCTGGCAAAATGGCTTGGGGCCAGAACATCGAGGATGGGAGCCATGTTGGAGTAGGGCGTGACCTGGTCTGCAGCCGTGGTATAGGCCCAGCTGATCCAGCCGGTGGAACAGCCTGAGTATTCCTCTTTTGCGGCACACGAAGAAGATGAGACGCAGAATCCCCACCCGCCGATATCATCATCAAATAGAGCGCCCACTGAAATGATCTCAGAGACACAGGCCGGCGCCGCGATACTGCCGCAGTACCCGTCATTTCCTGAAGAGGCAAACAGGGTGATCCCGGCCGCTTTGGCTGCGGATGCAGCCAGAAAATAGGCAAAATTGCTGCCGTCGCAGGCGGCTGGATACTCACCCCCGCCCAGGCTCATACTGATCACTTTGATGGGCGCACCAGGGGTATCATTGACATGGGCCACGCACCAGTCAATGGC
>CAZLNA010000034.1:0-10792 GCA_964560485.1 uncultured Desulfobacula sp.
GTATAACACTCTGATTACGGAAAGGCAGAATCTCTATGCCAAAAGCAGTGATCTGCAGGCTAAAATGATGGAAGCCAAAGTCGCCCGGGAATTTGAATCCAAACAGAAAGGAGAGCGTTTCATCCTGGTTGAATCTGCCCGCCTTCCGGAAAAGCCCTACAAACCCAATCGCATGGCAATTGTTCTGATTGGAATCGTTTTGGCCATCGGATCTGGCGTAAGCGTTGCCGCACTGCTCGAGTTTTCTGACAGCTCTTTTCGAAATGCGGAATCCTTGTCAAAAACCTTTGAAGTTCCGGTCCTGGCTGAAATTCCCTTGATCCTCAATAAGGCGGATAAGCGCCGGATAAAACTTAAATGGATCCTGTCCGTGACCGGGATTATCCTGGGCGTTGTCCTGGCCATAGTTTTATTTGATCAGTTTGTAATGGATCTGGATGTATTCAGGGCGAAACTGGAAAGAAAACTGGGATAGCCCTTTTAAAGGAAGTATAAATATGAAATTGCGCAAGGCATTGGAAAAAGCAAGCCAGGAAAGGGGGCTTCCCTCTTATACGGATAGACATGAACCGGTCGGCCAGACAGCACCGGCTGACAGGCAGGAATGGACTCCGCCGGTATACAATCGCTCCATGGAATACCGGATCGATCCGGAAGCGGTGCTGGAAAACCGCGGCGTCTGTATCAGCCCGGATTCTCCGGAGATGGAATATTATAAAATTTTAAGAACCCGTATCCAGCAGCAGGCCAAAACCCGTAAAATCCGTACCCTGATGATCACCAGCCCGAACCGGAATGAGGGTAAAACCATCACCTGCATTAATTTAGGGCTGATTTTTGCCAAAGAGTTCAACCAGACCGCACTGCTGGTCGACTGTGACTTCAAGGGCCAGGATATCCACAGGTATTTAGGGATAGACAGCGAACACAGTCTGATCGATTATTTCCTTCACGATATTCCCCTGGACCAGTTGATCATCTGGCCGGGCATTGATAAGCTGACCCTGATTTCAGGGGATAAGACCGTGCTCGATTCGTCTGAACTGCTGTCCAGCGAAATGATGACAGATCTTGTGACAGAGATGGGCAGCCGGTATGAAGACCGGTATGTCTTTTTTGATGCGCCGCCGGTTCTGGAGCGGTCTGAGGCGATTTCCCTGGCACCGGTGATGGATGGTATCATCCTGGTGGTGGAAGCCGGCAAAACGTCCAAACAGGACATTGAAAAAGCCATAAAGCTGCTGCCCAAAGAAAGGTTTCTCGGGGTTGTGCTCAACAAAAAGGTCTGATCATGTACACCACTTTTTTCGGGTTTAAGGAAAAGCCCTTCAGCCTGGTGCCCAATCCCGCATTTCTTTTTTTAAGCCAGGCCCATGAAAATGCCATGACCTATCTGGAATACGGTCTGTCTGAAAACGTGGGCTTTGTACTGCTCACCGGCGAGATCGGATCCGGAAAAACCACGCTTGTCCGGCATATCCTGAACCAGATGGATGACAAAACAGAAGTGGCAGTACTCTTCAATACCGGGCTTGTGTCAGACGACCTGGTATTTCTGATTCTCAGCCGGTTCGATATCCCGTTTGATCCGGGTATCAGCCGGGGGATTGCCCTTGAAAAGCTTTACGCCTTTCTCATTGACCGGTATTCCATGGGGCGCAGAACCCTCCTGGTGATTGATGAAGCCCAGAATCTGTCAAAACAGTCCCTGGAAGATATCCGGATGCTTTCCAATCTGCAGACAGACAATGAAATGCTGCTGCAGGTCATGATTGTGGGACAGCCTGAGCTGAAAAAGACGCTTTACCACCCCCGGCTTGAACAGCTTTCACAGCGCATTGCCGCCAGTTACCATCTCGGTCCCATGGATGAAGCGGAAACCCGGGAATACATCGCCCACCGCCTGGTGCATGCCGGCGGGGACCCGGAAGTGATCCGTCCGGATGCGATTGAGAAAATTTTTCAGATTTCCGGCGGGATCCCAAGGACCATCAACCTGATCTGTGATGCGGCCTTTGTCTATGCCTATGCGGACGGAAGAGACCATATCGCGGCAGAGACCATCGGGCAGGTGGCAAAAGAGGATGGCGGGATCGGGATTATCACAAAAGAGATGATCCAGGAACCGGAATCTGATGCAGATCAGTTAAATGAAGAACGGCTCTCCAGGATTGAGCAGGCCCTCGAACGCCTGGAGAAAAAGATCGATTCCTGTGCAGAGCTCCTGATCCGCCTGGACAGCGCAGATTCGTCTGAAACTCAATAGCCTCCTTCAACGCCATCTGCCGTCCTGGTGGATCGTGAATCCCGCCCTCTATCAAACCTGCTAATGCCCAGTCCTTACGGGTCTGATTTCTCTCTTTTTAATTTTTCATGATATGCGCTTAGATCACTGATACGGTCTTCTGGAGACGGGTGGGTGGAAAACATATAGGCCCATCCAGGGATGGTGTCTTTATGTTTGAGTATCTTGAAAAGCTGATCTGCGCCTTGCGTTTTCCCGTATACCTTGTCGACAAGGACCAGGGCAAACTGGTCCGCTTTGATTTCTCTTGCCTGGGAATACTGTCTTTGAAAGATAAGGTCAATGAGGCCGACAAATGAGTTGGCAGTGCTGGCCTGGCCAAAGATGACGGTCATGCGGATGCCTGTGCCCACTGCCCGCCCCATGCCCTGGAGATGGTCCCTGTGCTGGAAATGGCCCAGTTCATGGGCCAGGACAAACGCAATGGCGATTTCCTGGTCCAGCTGGTCCAGCAGCCCGTTTGTCAGTCCGATGGTACCGCCGGGGAAGGCAAATGCATTGGGCTCACTGCTGTTTAAAAGGATGAGTCGGTAGGGCAGGGCGCCTGCTGAAGAGGTGCTGAGCAGTTTGTCGAGTATCTGCTGTGCCTGATCCATCTGTTTTTTTTCTGAATCAGTGAACGGCTGGTTGGCCGGGACAGTCCAGGCGTTGAAAATTCTGGCTTCGGTTTCAAATGATATTTTTGACACAGCCCAGTCAACCATGAGGCCGAATAAAAAGTAAAAGGCCGCCAGCAGGACCAGCGCAGAGAGGGCCAGGTTCCAGAATTCCCTGCCGGCCGTACCGCGGGCTGATGAAGCATCCGCGGTTTTTTCAGGTTGACGGTTGACGATTTTCATGAGGCATTTTGATTTGCATACCAGATCGCAGTGCCGTATGCAAAGACTTCCACAGCACCCAGGCGCTTTTTGCCCCCTTTTGAAATGCTGCTGGTCTCAATCCTCAGATTGACCACAAGATCTGCGTCCGGGCAGGCTTCTTTCAGCCGCAGCATTGCTTCCCGCCGCCCCCTGTCCAGAAGGCTGACATAGGATTTGACCTCTCCGCCAAAGACCATGCGCAGCCCGGCAATGAACCGTTTGAAATAGTCATAGGAAATCACGACGGAACCGCTCACAAATGCGCTGTCAGCAATCGGCCGGTGGTCTGGATAGGTTTTGCTGTTTATCAGCGGAAGGGTCCGGGTCTCGGCCTCCCTGCGGTCAATGGACCGGTAGTGACGCCGTTCTAAGGTCGAACCGGTGAACAGGGCAATGATAATGATCAAAAACGGCAGAATCAGATTGATTGCCGCTGAAATAATCGTTTCCATTATTCCCCCTATTCCACTTTCACAGCAGTGCCGTAGATATAGAGTTCACTTGCACCCTGTGCAATGGACGATGTATTGAACCGGACGTTGATGATGGCATTGGCACCGAGCTCTGCTGCCTGTTCTATCATCCTTTCTTTCGCTTCTTTTCTCGCATCCTCCAGCAGTTCGGTATACCCTTTGAGTTCTCCGCCCACCAGGTTTTTCAGCCCGGCCATGAGATCGCGGCCAAAATGTTTGGCCCGGACCGTGCTGCCTGCCACCAGACCATAGTGTTCAACAATGGTTTTTCCCGGAATCTGTTCAATGTTGGAAATCAGCATTCCTGCCTCCGCTTTTTTGTTTTAATGTAACGTGTACCTGCCGGATACCGGCTTTTATCTTTTGTCTCATGCAGAACAGGGGCAAGCCATGTCTTGCCGGACAGCAGTTGAAAGAACAGCGGTAATAGCAGCCGCTATCACCGGGCAGGCCTTGAAATGCCTGCTTTCCTGTCAGTGTTTACAGTCATAATGAGTTCGCTGTCGAATTGCAAGCGGTCTGGAAAAAAAAAGTGTATGATACCGGTCAGGCCAGCAGCGGATGGGATTGGCATAGGTATTCAAGTCTTTGGGACATATCGTCCCGGACCGGTCCGGGCATGGGCGGATCAAGCCGGCGGGTATACTGGGCAGCGGTTGTTCCGGGGTCTGCTTCCTCTTCCTCTGTCCATCTCAGGTGCTGCAGCATTTTCCGGCCGGTTGCAGGTATGGCATCCGGCAGATCCCATCCGGCCAGAAGACTCCACAGCCCGGTCCAGCAGCGGGCCAGGGCAATGGGATGGTACCCGCCGCCCCCGGTTATCATCAGGCGCGGCCTACCGTCCGGATGCCCGGGCGAGGACGTCAGGATCTTCTGGACAATATCGAAAAAAAGGGTGTTGGAGATTGAAAAAGCACCCAGAGGATCCTGGAAAAGGATGTCAGTGCCGGCCTGGAGGACAATGGCGTCCGGCTGGAAGCGCGTCATCACCAAAGGCCAGATGGTTTCAAAGGCCAGTTGGTATTCCGTATCATTGGCCCCTTTGGGCAGCGGCAGGTTGACACTGGTCCGGGCCGTTCCAATATCCTTGATCTGACCGCCTTTACGGGGGTAGGCATAATCCGTATCCATGTGAAAGGAGAGGGTCAGAGTGTCCGGGTCGGGATCAAAGGCCGTCTCAACCCCGTCGCCGTGGTGGGCATCCATATCAAAATAAAGGACACGAAGGCCGGCCCGGCGAAGTGTCAGGATGGTCAGGACCACATCATTGATAAAACAGAACCCCCGGGCTTTTTCCGGCATGGCGTGGTGCATGCCGCCGGCCGGGTTAAAGGCCATGATACCATCCAGGACCTTTTGAGCGCCCTGGATACCGGCACCTGCAGCCAGGGCCGGGACATCAAACATCTTTTCAAACAAGGGGTTTTCAAAGTTTCCCAGGTTGAACTGCTGACGCATGTCAGGGCCTGCCCGGCCTTTTGCCTGGCATTTTTTGAGGGCGGCAAGGTAGGGCCTGGAGTGAAACCGGCTCAGTTCATCAAGGGTGGCCGGCCGGGCGGTTTGTTTTTCAGACCTGGATAGGGCTTGATAGGTTTCGATAAGGTCAACGGTCAGTGCCACTCTTGGAATGTTTAAGGGGTGGTTTTTCCCATAGTGATGGCCCCTGAATACCTCTGAGAAGAAAATGACTGCTCTGGGTTTCTTTTCAGTGTTTCCAGCATCTGGCAGCTCTCTGCCCGGAGGTGTTTTGTCTGTCATGGTTCAGCCTCTGATGGTCTTGCCAAGCCCTGCGGATATTGTTATAGATGGTTTTTTATTCAAACTCAATTGTAAAACAGCAAGGCGGTGCGTTTGACACATAATCAGGGGAAATTCATTGTTTTTGAAGGGATTGACGGATCCGGGAAAAGTACCCAGCTGAAAAAAATCGCTCAATGGCTGACAGGCATGGGGCTTGATATCCATGTGACCTGCGAGCCCACAGACGGGCCGGTGGGGACCCTGATCCGGAAAATGCTCAGCGGCGAAGTGGCTGTGGACCAGCGGACCATTGCCTCCCTGTTTGCTGCAGACCGCACCGACCACCTGTTGAATAAAGCCGACGGGCTCAGACAAAAGGTGGATGACGGCCGGATCGTTCTCTGTGACCGGTATTATTTTTCTTCTTATGCCTATCATGCCCAGCACATTGATATGGAGTGGGTGATTCACGCCAACCTGCTGAACGCAGATATTCTAAGGCCCGACCTGACCCTGTTTATAGATGTGGCGCCGCTCACCTGCTTTGAACGGATCCAGCAGAACCGGCAGCACTTTGACATGTATGAAAAAGTGGATATCATGAAAAATGTCAGGGAAAACTATTTTCAGGCATTTGACCGTTTAAAGAGCGAGGAAACAGTGGCCATCGTGGATGGGAACAGAAGTATCGATGCGGTTGAAGAAGCCATAAAAGCACTGATTCAAAAAGAGATAGGCATGCCGGGACAGACGCTTTAAAGGAAAAAAGATGAAAGATGAGAAAAAAGTCAGAATCTGTGTGATTGACGGTCAGGGCGGCGGCATCGGTGCTGTGATCATCAAAAAACTCAAAGAACGGTACAGCGAAGCGATCGAGATCCTTGCACTCGGCACCAATGCCATTGCCACGGCCCAGATGCTTAAAGCACGGGCAAATAAAGGCGCTTCAGGGGCCAATGCCATTGCATGGACCGTCAAGCGGGCCGATGTGATCATCGGGCCTGTGGGCATTATCATGCCCAATGCCATGATGGGAGAAGTGACCCCTGAAATGGCCCAGGCCGTGTCTGAATCCGGGGCAGTCAAACTGCTGCTGCCGCTGAGTCAGGACAATATCGAGATTGTCGGACTCTCCGGCCTGCCCCTGCCAGAGCTTGTGGATGAACTGCTGGACAGCCACCTGTCCGTTGAATAGACAACATTAAGGGAGTCGAGCCATTATGTGTGAAGCAAATGCATATTTACTCAAAGGCAGTGATGAAGAACTGATCATGGAAGCGGTGGATAAAATTGAACCGGATGAAAACGGCATCCGCCTGGTTTCCATTTTTGGGGAACAAAAATTTATCAAAGGATCGATTCACGGGATGTCGCTTGTGGATCACAAGGTGTATATCAAAGAATAACGATGATTTCACATTCGTTATTTTGAGTAAGGCGCCCATATTATATGGGGCGAAGGTATTGTATGTCCGGATGAAAAAGCCGCGCACCTGGTATCAGGCGCGCGGCTTTTTTTACACAAGGGCTTGTGATTCACCTACCAGCCTAAGGTCAGGTAATCATGCATGGAGTTTGCAGCAGCCCTTCCCGCGCCCATGGCCAGGATAACGGTTGCTGCGCCAGTGAAGATATCGCCGCCGGCCCATACCCCTTTCTTACTGGTTTTCCCTGTGACCGGATCTGCAACAATATTGCCCCAGCGGTTGAGGTTGAGATTCGGTGTTGAGTTGGTCAGCAGCGGGTTTGCATTGGACCCGACAGACACCACCACAAGATCACAGTCTAATTTGAATTCAGACCCTTCAACCGGAACGGGCCTGCGCCTTCCGGACGCATCCGGTTCTCCGAGTTCCATTTTCAGGCACTCCATCCCGGTCAGGCGGCCGTTGTCGTCCCCGAAGAACTGTGTCGGGTTGGTCAGCAGAACAAATTCGATTTTTTCTTCTTCTGCATGGTGGAGTTCTTCATCCCTGGCCGGCATTTCCTCTCTGGAACGGCGGTAAACCACTTTAACCGAGTCTGCGCCAAGCCGCATGGCTGTTCTTGCAGAGTCCATGGCCACATTTCCGGCACCGAGGACCACGACATTCTTGCCCCTGGCAATGGGGGTGTCGTAATCCGGGAAGAGATATCCTTTCATCAGGTTGGTCCGGGTGAGGTACTCGTTAGCAGAATAAATACCGATCAGGTTTTCGCCCGGCAGGTTCATGAACCTGGGCAGTCCGGCGCCGACACCGATATAGGCGGCATCAAACCCTTCCTCAAACAACTCATCAATGGTGACCGAGGCGCCCACAACCGCGTTACATTCAATGGTGGCACCCATTTTTTCCAACGCAGCCACCTCAGATCCGACGATCTCTTTGGGCAGCCGGAATTCGGGGATACCGTATACCAGTACACCGCCTGCTTTGTGAAAGGCTTCAAAGATGGTGACGTCATGTCCTTTGAGCAGCAGGTCGCCAGCCACGGTCAGGCCGGATGGACCGGATCCGATCACCGCCACTTTTTTGCCGGTTTTTTCAGGAACCTCAGGCACCTGGCCGGAACCGTTCTGCCGTTCATAATCGGCTGCAAACCGTTCAAGGTATCCAATGGCCACAGGATCCCCTTTTTTGCCGAGAATACACTGGCCTTCACATTGTTCTTCCTGGGGGCAGACCCGTCCGCAGACAGCGGGCAGGGCGTTTCGTTCCCAGAGTCGTCCGATGGCGCCGGAAAAATTATTTTCAGCAATCTTGCTGATAAATCCCGGGATATCCACAGATACGGGGCAGCCATCCACACATTTGGGGTTTTTGCATTGCAGGCAGCGTTCTGCCTCTTTTATTGCCATTTCCGGGGCCAATCCCAGAGGAACCTCATCAAAATTACGTCTTCTGATGTCCGGGTCCTGCTCAGGCATTTTGGCGCGGGGCACTTGTTCTTTTTTTGCCATTTAATCCTCCCTATATACAGCCAGCGAGTGGTCTGTAAATTTAAGCTTTACACTTCTCGTAAGCTTCCAGGCTCTGTTTTTCATCTTCCAGGTAAGAGGCCAGCCGTTTTGCCAGCTCATCAAAGTCAACTTTGTGACCGTCAAATTCCGGTCCGTCCACGCAGGCGAACTTGGTGTCTGTGCCGACCGTGACCCTGCAGCAGCCGCACATGCCGGTCCCGTCAACCATGATGGGGTTCAGGCTGACATATGTTTTTACGTCTTTTTCCTTGGTAATCAGGCTGCAGAATTTCATCATGGGAATCGGGCCGATGGCCACGACAAGATCGATATCTTCGCGCTCCAGAGTATCTTTGAGCACATCTGTGACAAATCCGTGATGCCCCTTGGAACCGTCATCTGTACAGATGTGCTGGGTATGGGAGGCGGCTGCCATTTTTTCTTCCATTATCAACAGATCGTAGGATCTCGATCCCAGGATGGTGGTGACATCGTTTCCTGCAGCTTTCAATGCGCGGGTGATGGGATGGAGAACAGCGATCCCGGTCCCGCCGCCAACGCAGACCACTTTTCCGACCTTTTCAATGTGGGTGGGTTTGCCCAAAGGCCCGATCAGTGCAAAATATTCGTCCCCGACCTGAAGATCTCTGAATCGGGCGGTGGATTTTCCAATAACCATGTAGATGATAGTGATGGTGCCCTTTTCAGGATCTGTATCAGCCATGGTCAGCGGGATCCGCTCTCCTGTTTCATCCGCTTGAAGTATCACGAACTGACCGGGCTTGGCCTTCCTGGAGATACGGGGCGCCTCAATCTCGTTAAGAATAATGGTTCCCTGAGCCATTTCTTCACGATGGATAATTTTTGCCATTTGACTCTCCTCTTTGTTTATTTACTAATCTGTCAGCTTACGGCTGAACGATTCATATCCATTCGGTTTGTGTGGTAAGGCAGTTTGAAAAATAATAGTGTAGTCAACAAAAAATGTAAAATCAAGCTTTGCATAAAAAACAACGGGCTCAAAAACCTGTGATGGTATGATGGAATTCAAAATAACCAAAGACCGGGGTCTGTTTGACTGAAACCGCCGTAAAAAGAGGGGTGATGAATGGTTTGGTGCTTGGATCTTGGTAATACCAATATAGTGGTAATACCGATTCGTCAATTTTTCTTGACAAAATGATAACTTATGATATATAACCCGGTTTGAAAAAACGGATTTTGATGCGGCATGGTCTGCTTCTGCATATTTTGGGAAGCAGTTTTTTTTGCCTGTCCGATGCCAGTCATGATAGCTTAAGGTGATTGAATGAGTCCTGAATACCTGACCGACTCAGTTTACATGGTGGTTTTTCTTATTGGCGGTTCCGCAGCCGCGCTTGTTCCTTTCATTATTTCTTATCTGCTCAGGCCCAAAAGACACTTTTATAAAAAAACACGTCAGGCCTATGAATGCGGAATGGACCCTTTCGGGACAGCCTGGGATTTCAGGTATGGTATTTCCTATTATCTGTATGCATTGATGTTCCTGGCATTTGATGTGGATATCCTTTATCTCTTCCCCATTGTTGAAGCATTCCATGAAGTGAGTGCAGTGCGGGGGATTGTCGAGTTATGCATTTTTGTCATTATTCTTTCTTTGGCTATTGTGTACGCATGGGCAAAAGGAGCGTTTGATTGGAAAAGAAGACTGCCGAAAAGACAGCATTAGAAGCGTTCACCCAGGGTTTGAAAGAGCGGGTCTATGGTGAAGACCGCCAGTTTGACCAGGGGCCGCTGCTCAATATTGAGCTTGCAGCCAAGGTGCTCAAGTTCTGTCAGGCCAATTCCCTCTGGCCCATGACCTTTGGACTGGCCTGCTGCGCCATTGAAATGATGGCAACCGGTATGGCGAGAATAGATATGGCACGATACGGTGCAGAGGTGTTCCGTCCCTCAGCCCGGCAGTGTGATCTGATGATCGTTTCAGGAACCGTGAATAAAAAAATGGCGCCGGCCCTGGTGACCCTCTATGAGCAGATGCCCTATCCCAAATGGGTGATCGCCATGGGCAACTGTGCCATTTCCGGCGGACCGTTCAAGGTGCCTGAAAATTATAATGTTATTGAAGGGGTTGATCAGCTGATTCCTGTGGATGTATATGTCCCGGGGTGTCCGCCCCGGCCCGAGGCGCTGATGGAAGGCCTTTTCAAACTCCAGGAAAAAATATCCGGCGTCCGTCACCCCTTTCCCCAGAATCCTCACCCCAAGGCCTAGCAGACAAGGACAGATCATGAGAGACGAGCAGACCAAAATTCTGGCAGAACGGGTGGCCCACCTCAAGATTGAGATCCTTGACCGCGATTTTGATAAAAAGGGGTTTCATGCCATACTGATGGTGGACGACCCTGAAAAGCTGCCTCAACTGGCTGAAATCCTGCTTGATATGCAGTATTTTGTCGGGTTTGTGACAGCCTGTCATACAGATCCGGAT
>CAZLNA010000035.1:0-10791 GCA_964560485.1 uncultured Desulfobacula sp.
GGGTGCCGCCCAGAGACAGTGCAACAGAACAGACCTCCAGTATCTCTTCAGTGGTGGCGCCGTTTTGAATCGCAAAATCAGCCTGCCCCAGGATACATCCTTTGCACCCGGCAACAATACCGCCGCAAAGCGCAATCAGCCGTTTTGTTTTGGCGTCCAGGACACCGTCTTTATAAACTGCCATATAGTGGTCTTTGAATATCTGGTTGGTTCCAGAATGATCCAGCAGTTCCTTAAAATTTTCCTTTAACGCGTCAAGCTCCTGTGTCCGGTTCATCATCATATCCTTTTTTCAAATTATGTTACGGTTTAATAAACGCTTCAAATCTGCCACGCCTGCCCATTGGGCTCACCCCGGTTTCAAACCCTGCCTTTCTTATCTTACCGGGCAGGTGGCTTTCTTGAATTCAAGCGGATCAGCAGGGCCGGCCCACCCGGGGGGTTTAGGGGTTGTCTTCCGGCCGAATACCGCTTTGCAGCCACTGCCGAAATAAACCGTGTATTCCACCATGTCAATCGATCTTAACCCGGATGCCACCTTTGGATGCGCTTTAATAAAATCCACCATCACATCCAGGTCCTTGATATTCTGGTATCGTGGCGGCAGTGCCGCAGCCGCACACTGAACAATGGTAAAAACAATGGATAATACAATAACTCTTCTCATGCTGCCTCCTGTTAAAAGCCTTGTCCGGCAACCGTCAAAAGCAAAGGATCAGGATACCCACCACTGGATGCCGAACAAAAAACGCTCCTGCCTGCCCGTATCAAATGAAAACATCATATGGCCGGTGCCGGATGTCGGGCCGGACCGCACCCCTGAGTAGTGAATCAGGACCTGGTTCACAGGTGCGCCGGTTTCAAGGCATTCAACAGCCGCGTTCCCCTGCTCCAGAAAATTGGAAACCAGGAAGTCTGTTTCATGCGGCAGCCGGCTCTCATCTTCCAGATAACCCGATTCGTCCGCATGGCTGTCAACTGCCTCAAGCAGCTCTCTGGCGCGGAAACCGTCGATCATGAGAAGGCGGTCCGCTTCTGTGACCGCTTCCCGGTTCTTTTTCCACATCCTGCTGACAGGCCCGGCCTGACCTGCCATTTTTTCAAGCCGCTCCCTGGAAAGATAGACCCTTCCCTGCCCCAGCCGGATGGAGACGCTTGGCACCGGCGGTTCCGACAGGAGCGCAATCGTCCGGATCTCATCCACATTTGTTCCTGCTGACGGCGGCCCCTTCTGGTTCATCTCTTCCCCCGGTTCTGCATCCGGTTCTACAGGTACAACAGCTCTTCCCGGCCAGGCCCGGCTGTCTTGATCACGGCTGACACCCGGGTGATATACTTTGTCCATTGATCACCAAAATGATCTTCAGCCACCAGCCGGAGCGGAAAACCGTGTCGCTCCGGCAGAGGCACCCCATTGACCTGAAAGGCCAGAAAAATCTTGTTGGACAGGACATCTTCAATTGGATATGCAGTCGTATTTTCATTGATGCCCAGCGGCCCGCCGAACTGGATATGGGTCGTCTCTTTTTTCATCCCGGCCGATTTGAGAAGGGCGGGCATGGAAACCCCTTTCCAGAGCGCATGATACGCAAAAAAACCCGGACAGATCAACAGCACCTTGCGTTCAACCGCAGGCAGCGCCAGCAGCTGCGCATAGGAAAATGTTCTCTGCGCAGCCATCTGCCCTGACAATTCAAGCCGCCACTGTTTCATATCCACCGGGTAGACGGTCTGGCCCATGACATCGAATTCGTTCATCGGGGTAATGCTTAGCTGCCGGGTATCGAGTTCAGCCGGATTCCTGGAAACCAGGTCGGACATGGGCGTATTTTCAGGCAGGACCAGGCGCTTTGCCTTTGCAAAAGAGAGGCTGACAAATGATCCGAACGCACCCAGAAAGAGCGGTATTTTCATGAGCATGGCGCCCAACAGCCGGATCACCTCTCTTCTTGTTTTCATCCGTCATCCTTTTTAAGCTCTGCAAATTTTGCCGCCATGGTGGGATTCTTCCGGGTCAGTTTTTTTACGGTCAGTTCGTCTGCCTTGTTATTGGCCAGGCGAAGATTGTTTTCCGAACCGAGCAGTGCATCCTTGGTCTTCTGAAGGTGGTCAATGGTCTTGTCGATCTCTTTAATGGCGGTTTTAAATTTCCGTGATGCCAGGTCATAGTTCCTGGCAAACCCTGTTTTGAATGCATCAAGCTCACTCTCAAAATTGGTGATATCAATGTTCTGGGCTTTTACCAGGTCAAGCTCGGCCTTGTATTTCACCGAGTTCCGGGCGGCATTCCGCAGCAGGGTGATGATCGGGATAAAAAACTGGGGCCGGATCACATACATTTTCTCATAGCGGTGGGAGACATCAACAATGCCGGTATTGTAAAGCTCGCTGTCAGACTCGAGAAGGGATACGAGAACCGCGTACTCACAGTTTTTTTCATTCCGGTCCTTGTCAAGCTCCCTGAGAAAATCTTCGTTCTTCTTTTTTGTGGCGGTTTCGTCATTCTCGTTTTTCATCTCAAACATGATCGAGACAATCTCAGTGCCGGCTTCATCTGAGTCGCGGAAGATAAAATCGCCTTTGCTGCCGGTTCGGGCATCATTGTCTTTTTCAAAGTATGCCCTTGGGAAAGCGGTTGCCCTGATCCGGTTGAACTCGGTCTCACAGTGCTGTTCAAGAGTTTCGCCCACCATTTTGGTGGAAAGGCGGGCTTTCATGTCCCGCAGCCGCTCAATCGCGTCATCCCGGTCCTTGATCTGTGTCTCGTATTTATCCTTCAGCGATGTCTCGGCCAGCTTTTTCTCGAGCTTTGCCCGTTCAAGGTCGCTTTTAAGCTGGTCACGTTCTTTTTCAGCTGCATTGACCGCCTCGGACACAGCATGCTTCTGCGCAGCCTGGTTCGCCCTGAGCTCTGCCTTGAGCTCCTGGATCTGTGCATCCTTCTGTGCTGAGGCCTCTTTAAGCTGGCTTAAGTGATTTGCCTCAGCCAGCCTGGAAGCGGTTTCATTTTCCTGCCTGGCCTGCTTTAACTGGTTGACAAGATCGTCGCGTTCTTTTTCAACCCCTTTGAGCGCCTCGCTCACAGCCAGTTTCTGCGCCACATCACCTGCGTCGAGTCTGGCTTTTAGTTCCTGGATCTCAATATCTTTGGCAGCCGCTTCTTTGTGCATCTGCCTGCCCACCTGCTCTTTGACAAGTGCCACTGCATTGCGCTTGTCTTTTTCAGCCAGTTCAAGTCTCTCACTTAACTGCTGTTCAAATACTTTGTCGCGAACCTGTTTTAAAATATCCGCATACCCGGCTTCATCAATCTTAAATGCTTTTTTACAGTTCGGGCAGATGACTTCATGCATGATTCGTTATCCTTTACAGAAGATTGGGTTCTATTTTTAATATCCCATATTATTGGATTATGCAAAGCCGGAATGATTGAAAAGTACTCGAAAAAATATGCCGGAAGACACGTCCTTAAATTTATTTTTTTCTCATTTTACCTTCAAAAACAGCAATGTAGGCCTTTTTTTCAGGGTGTTTTCGGGGAACGTCCTTAAATCTAAATGAAACTTGACATCTCAAACCGGTTCAATTACTATCCTGCTTGATTGGAACATGAGGCTTTATCATAAGGATGAGGCGTCATTGGAAACATGAGGAGGCAGTGATGAGTGTTGATGCCCATATTCTCAAACCGCTTGATTTTTTTGCGGATTTCACCCAGATGGAATTGGAGGAATTTGCTTCAGCCCTTAAATCGAGAACTGTCGAAGCCGGCGAGATGGTTATTGAACGCGGCACGCCCGCCCTCACCTTCTTCATCATCCTTTCCGGATCATATGAGGTCACTTTTGAAGAAGACCGTTCAATGGTTTTAGAAAGGATTGGTGAGGTAATGGGCTGGTCTACAGTTGTCCATCCGTTCCACTATCTGGGAACCGTTACAGCTAGAAAAAACGGAGAGGTGCTGGCAATATCGAGCAGGGATTTTTTTGAAGTGATCCAGGGAGATAATGCCCTGGGCGAAAAAATAATGAAAAAAATCGACAAAATCGCCTCAGAACGCAGAGCTATTGCAGCAGGATCACAATAAGGTACACAGGAGGATCAATTTTGTACGGATTAGAAGCCATCAGTGCGAACAACGGTTGGGCAATGGCCATTACCGGGCCGTTGATTGTTATGTCGGGACTCACCATCCTTTCCATTATCATCTCTCAACTTCATAAGTTGACAGCGCTTTTTGACAGGAAAACAACACCGTCCACCAAAGCTGCTGCTGAAAAAAATGGCATCAGCGCCCCTGCAAGGCTGCCGGACAACATCCAGGATGCAGCCGAGATCTACCAGCCGCTGATTGATAAACTTGAACAGCCCTTTGAGCTGGTCGGTCTTTACCAGGTTGCTGCGCAGCACAATTTTCCGCACCCCTACCTGACCGTCAGCCGCTTCAGGGAAGCCGGGATTCTGACAAGCCAGGGAGAAGGACTTTTTGTCTGGAACAGATAACCGGCCATATGTCATGACACTTCAACCATACCCGGAACCACAACTGTCAACCATAAAAGCGGTAACCGCAGGCCCGGTCAGACCAGGGACCTCTGACAGCTTTGACATAACAGACACTCAATAATTAGGAAATGAAGAATGGAACTGCTTCTCCAGTTTTTATCAAACACCGGATTTTATCTTGCAGATTATCGAAATATCATGATGCTCGGCGTGGGCTGCCTCTTTGTATATCTGGCCATTGCCAAAGAATATGAACCCCTTTTGCTGCTGCCGATCGGCTTTGGTGTCCTGGTGGGCAACATCCCGTTTTTCAAGGGATTCGGCCTGGGGATCTATGAGGCAAACAGTGTGCTGCATTATCTCTACTTCGGGGTAACCACCGGCATCTATCCGTCCATCGTCTTTCTCGGCCTCGGCGCCATGACCGATTTTTCCTCCCTGCTGGCCAGGCCCAAGCTCATGCTTCTGGGGGCTGCGGCACAGACCGGCATCTGGGCCACGCTGCTGGCAGCCATGGCCCTTGGATTCATGCCCAAGGAAGCCGCCTCCATCGCCATTATCGGCGGTGCGGACGGCCCCACCTCCATCTTTCTGACAGCCAAGCTGGCGCCGCACCTGATCGGCCCCATCGCCATTGCAGCCTACTCGTACATGGCCCTGATACCCATTATCCAGCCGCCGATCATGCGGCTGCTGACCACCCGCGAGGAACGGATCATCCATATGCCTGAACCGCGCCCGGTATCCAAGAGAGAGTTGATGGTCTTTCCGGTGGTGGGTCTCTTTCTCTGCTGTTTTCTGGCACCGGCCTCCATTCCGCTGCTCGGGCCCTTCTTCTTTGGCAACATCATGAAAGAATCCGGTGTGGTCGACCGCCTGGCCAACACCGCCCGCACATCCATCATTGATACGGCCACAATCCTGCTCGGCCTGACAGTCGGTGCCTCCACCCAGGGCGATGTTTTCCTCAACCCCAAATCAGTGGGCATCTTCCTGCTCGGTGCAGTCGCCTTCTCCATTGCCACAGCATCCGGCGTCATTTTTGCCAAGATCATGAACCTGTTCATGAAAGAAAAGATCAACCCGCTGCTCGGTGCAGCCGGTGTATCAGCCGTTCCCGGTTCAGCACGCGAGGTTCACCTGGTGGGACTCAAAGAAGATCCGACCAACTTCCTGCTCATGCATGCCATGGCCTGCAACTCTTCAGGCGTTATCGGATCAGCTGTCTGCGCGGGTATCATGTGGAGCTTCATGGCCTGATCCAGTATGCAGGGAACGCGATATAAAACCCAGGGGGACACGGATGACATGTCCCCCGAATTATTTTTAAACTTCTTTATCATCACAGGAGCTGCCCATGTCAGACAATCAATTTGAAAAAGGCAAGGTCTACCACATTGTCTATCCTGGATCAGGTTTCGGTTTCTTTGAGATCCTGTCCGAGCCGGACACGCACGGATGGATGAAGGTTAAAATATTAGACAGTACCTTTGACAGGCACACTCCTCTGGCAGAAAATTTCAAGGAAGGGTCGATCAATATAAGCATCGCACTTGTTTCATATGAGATCGACCCTGACATAATAAAAAATGCAACGGACACTCAGGCCAAAAAGGCCTGACAGATATGTCAGTCCTGTAAATCAAACCCAAACAACGGACGCGCTATGATCCTGAAACGATTTGTACTGGTCATGATCCTTTTCAGCCTGCTGGCAGACACCTCTGCTGCCTTTTCCCTGTTCAACAAAAAAAAGGATATTATCGGCAAGTGGAAGGTGGCCCATATGGGCGACACCTTTGAGTTCAAGGAAGACGGTGTGCTCGAATACCGCTTTACCAGCACCCGCGATAAAAAACTGGTCGTGAATAAGGAACGGCTTGAAAAAAGCAAAGCATCCGATCCCCGGAAAGGGGTATCAATCGGCACCTATAAGCTCATCAAAAAAAACCGGATCCGGATTGAGCTTCCCATCACTCCGGTATATTCCGGCTGGCCATTGGTCTACAGCACATGGAAAATCAATGAAAAAGGCCACTCAATGGGAGTAAAGGTCTACCTGGTCAAAGAATCTGACAAGAAACAATCCATGACCATCACGGCTGGCGAATGAAAAAAGCAATTATTATTTCCCCCCGGAATCACGCATGCTCCTGAGCACGGGTACTGCTCTTTCCTACAGGACAGACAAATTCACATAATCTGCAGAATTTAATCACGGGTTGTGCGTCGAAATGGTTGTCCGTACCTTTTGCAATATCTTTTTTCATTCTTTCGTTACAGCGTTCTCTATTGTACCTGCCCTCCCTTGCGGGCAGCGGCCCTGAAAACCCGATTGATTCAAACACCGGGGCTTTTTGGGCCATGGCACTTTCAGGACAGACTCTTTGACAGTGAACCTTGCATTCAGCACAGGGGTCAAAATCAATGGGGCCGGTCGGATCTATGGCAGTTTCTAAAAACAGAGCTCTCAGCCGGATCCTGGGCCCTGTCGATGGTGTGAGCAGCATATTGTTTTTCCCGATACACCCGAACCCGGCAAGCACTGCCGCATCTTTGAGAAATACCCCCCCCTTTTCAACGTAATAATGAAGTTTTCTGGTTTTCACCTTTATATGTGTATCAATCTGGAGACTTGTCCGTTTTATGATATCGATCATGATGCGGTTGCCAAGCGTGCCCCTGCCGTCCCACCAGTCAAGCTCCGGAGAATCCTGCGGGTGTGACAGGCCGATCACGAGTATTGATTTAACTGAATCCGGCCATGCGAACAGTTTTTTGTTTTGACCTGGGGTATCACCAGAGATGAATTCGTTGTCAGGCAGGCCCTCAACATTCTTGACAGGGTTCATTCCGGAGCAGTCCGCCATTTTGTTGTAAATCCGGTGAGACGCCGATGCCCGGAGCGCTTCCATACTTGCGATACCGGCAAGAGTTGCACCGTTTTCGATTGCAGTACCCACTATACGGCTTCCAATTGACATGATACAGATCATCCTTAGTGACATTTATCTGAAAGGTCCGGGGACACTATGCTCAATGACAAATTAAGCTTCTTGTCACCTGAATTCAAAAAGACTGATCGCATTCCCCCTGCTTTAATGAGTTCTCCCACGCTTCTTCCAGATCAAAACAGTGGTCGGATAACGATTCAATGATGATCAGGTCGTCTTGAGTTACGCCTGGCAAGCAGTCATCTGCATGCTGAAGCAGGATCGTAAGTGTTGCCCAGTCTCGAGGCCCGAAAGAAATGGAAGCATCGTCATTGCCATGCTGATGTTTTTTCAACATCTGTATAATGTCTGCGATCTCTTTGAGTTCCCTGTCTATGGCGGCAAAATCGACGACAGAAGGGCTCAAGAAGTGATCATGCATCCCCTGAAAGGTACGGATAACAAGGTCCAGACTGCTTTGTGAGACTGTTATCTCAAAGGTGTGGTCTTTTTCCATTTCTTCTTTATCCCGATCCTTTAACATTTTTGACACAGTAAAACCTGACAGCCATTCTATAGACTATATTTCAGGCCTGTCAAATTGATTTCCAGGGCCCATCTCCATAGCCGGTGACAAATGCATGGAAAATATGATATGGTCCCTTCCTTTAATTAAAGGAAAAAAGATGTTCCAGGCTGCACAAGGCAATATCACCCGCCTCTATATCATAAAACTGTCCAAGTGGCTGATGCTGACCATGCCCATCCTTTACCTGTTTTACAGGGAAAACGGTCTGGCTGCCCAGGACCTGTTCATATTAAAGGCCGTCTATTCCATTTCCATTGTCGCACTGGAGGTCCCGTCAGGATATCTCGGGGATGTCTGGGGCAGGAAAGCAACATTGATTCTCGGCAGTGTCCTGGGGTTTTTAGGATTTGGCTTATACTGCATGGCAACCGGATTCTGGACCTTTCTGGCATGCGAGATCATCCTGGGTGTGGGCCAGAGTTTCATATCAGGATCAGACTCGGCCCTGCTTTACGACACCCTGCAGGCAGCCGGAAAAGAAAAATCATATCTCAGGCAGGAAGGCCGGATGATCTCAGCCGGCAATTTTGCCGAAGCAGTGGCTGCCCCCCTGGGCGTCCTGATCGCCATGATCAGCCTGCGGACCCCGTTTTTTTTCCAGGCCGCTGTGGCATTTGCCGCAATCCCTGCAGCCCTGACCCTGGTGGAACCGGCGCGTCAGCAGATGCAGGGGCGGACCAGCTTTAAACAGATACTGGGCATTGTAAAATATGCCATAAAAGATCATAAAGGGCTGCGTGCCGCCATCCTCTTCTCATCCCTGATGGGGACCGCCACCCTGACCATGGCCTGGTTTGTCCAGCCCTATTTTGCCTACCTGGTGCTGCCGCTGGCTTGGTACGGGGTGCTGATCCCTGCGCTCAACCTGGTGGCCGGGTTTGTCTCCATCCATGCCTGGCGCCTGGAACACCATATGGGCCGTGACCCGGTGATGCTATTTATCGCAATGGGGATCTGCAGCGGTTATCTTTTCATGGGACTTGCGGGCAGCACTGCCGGACTTGTTTGTCTCTTTGCTTTCTACGGTGTGCGCGGGGTTGCCACCCCGGTACTGCGAAACCAGATCAATGAGATCATCCCGTCCGATATCCGGGCCACGGTATTGTCGGTCAGGAATCTGATTATCCGGCTCGCTTTTGCCTGCCTCGGCCCGATGCTCGGGTGGCAGACCGACCGGGCCGGGGTGCCGTCAGCCCTGGTGGATGCCGGGCTGTTTTTCCTCCTGGCCGGGCTGGGCGCGGCTGTTTACCTTATCCGGATCACAAAAACACCCGGTCCTGCGGCACCGGCGGATATCAAGGCCAAGGGATCCGGGCTCTAAGATTTCCAGGTCATTGGTCCGTGTTCGCCTGGTCTGATATCCGTGTGGATTCTTAACCTGCTGTCTGGGTGGCAAAAACCTATGTTTAGGACTGGCGCCAGTCCGCTTTTCATGAAATATCAAAGCCTTTCCTTCCTGATTATTTTGACCTTGATTTGCGTCTTGACTTAAATGGACCTCCCCTGATACAAGCACAACATCTGGTGCCTGTATCAGGGGAGCCGCAATATTTAAAATTTGGGGATTTTGAATCCTTTTTTAATAAAAAAAAAGTTTTTATCCCCTGTATTCCAGGGCACAGTTTTCATGTCATTTTTAGAGGTGGATTATGCGGATCATTTTGGTATCTTGCCTGGTTTTTTTCTCGTTTTTTTGGGGCTGTTCTTCGAAAATGGAGAGAATAGAAGTGCCTGTCAGCAAAGAGATGGCAGCAGAAAAGGATCTTGTTACGGTTATTGTTACAAGACCGCCCACACCTCTGATGAGAATCGGCTTTGAAGTTTATGACGGAGACAAAAAGATTGGCCGGTTATATCAGAACAGTGAGATTGTCTGGAAGAGAAAGCCCGGATATATGAAAATCCGCTTTGATCCGGCTGTAACCGGCTGGGTAAAATTTGCCTCTGCTGCAACCCTGGGTGAGGGAATCAAAGATGCGGTGACCGGTAAAAAAACCTCAGGACATCCTTATACTTTGTACAGCCTTACCTATGAAGGGTTTCTTGGATCAAAGGGGGCGTATCAATACAATTGCGGGATCAGTGAAGAGGATGGTCGTACGATCTGGATAAAACCGATGCAGAGGCATTCCAAAGAGGACCTCAGCGCGTTAACAGCCTATCTCGAAAACGACATCATGAACCGTTGGGAATTCCGTGCCAGAACCAGGGTGCAGGATTTGTTGAGTGACGGTAATAAACAATGGCGCATTCCCCTTAACTGGTTTGTCGGGGATCAGCAGAAGGTGGTGACCCTGGCTGAAGGAATGTCTATGCTGGAAGTGCATGATTTGATCAACTTTGATATCAGAAGTATCCGTCCGGTTGTACTGACCGTCAAACCAGCAGGGATTCCACAACCCATCCGCGATAAACATTCCGGTAAATGTCTGAATCTCCACAAAAACATCCGAATTAATTCGGTCGGGTTGATTTATGGGTACGATGAAACAATCACGATCCAGGGACTGTATGGCAAGTTTGTTTTCAATAACGAGCCCTGTCAGTTAGAGGCGGTAAAAGAGTCAGTATTTAAAATCCAGCCCATACCCTGGCAGTGAGTCGGAAAAATTCCGCCGTCAGGTTCTTTTACAGGGCATCGTTCTCTAATTCTTGTCGTTTTTTTTACAATGTGTCCGCCGGGTCCGACGCCATTTGAATCCAATTGGCATTTGGGAATTATTACTTGGGAATACATGCATCATTGTATGGCAGAATGATACG
>CAZLNA010000036.1:0-10731 GCA_964560485.1 uncultured Desulfobacula sp.
TTTATGGTGGTATTTGTTTCTAGTTAGAAGCCTCTCAAAAAAGTTTTTTGAGATAGCTTCTAATATTTTGAGGCTTTAATTTTTCACATGACACAGTATTCAAGGTAAAAGACTATTTTGAGATCACTTCTGCAACGCAGAGCCTTCAGCAGATTCTGGGCAGCTGCTCACCGGTCAGCATGTCCACCCTGCGGGATCCTCCCACCAGCGTGTCAAGGTAGACCTTGCCCGGGTCCTGGTCTGTGACCGCGCCGATGATGGCCGCTTCTTTGCCGAATTCATTGTTGCGGATAATATCCAGGGCCTGGTCTGCGTCCTTGTCTGCCACCACACAGATGAGTTTGCCTTCATTGGCAATATAGAGCGGGTCAAACCCGAGCAGTTCGCAGGTGCCTCTGACGGCGCCTCTGATCGGAAGCGCAGCTTCACTGATGGTGATGCCTGCATTGGACTGGCCGGCAATTTCATTGAGCGTGGTGCCGAGCCCGCCTCTTGTGGGATCTCTGAGCAGCCGGAGTTCGCAGTCAGAGTTGACCAGGGACTGGACCATCAGGTTCAGGGGGGCAGAATCTGTTGTGATGTCAGATTCAAACTTGAGTCCTTCGCGCGCACTTAAGATGGCAATCCCGTGGTCGGCAAGGGTGCCGCTGACAATGATTTTATCCCCGGGCCGGGCATTGCTGCCGGAAAGATCGACGCCATGGGGAATCCGGCCGATGCCGGATGTGTTAATGAATATTTTGTCCGCCTTTCCCCTGGGTACCACCTTGGTGTCCCCGGTCACGATCTTGACCCCGGCTTTTCGTGCGGCACCAGCCATGGTTTCCAGGATGGTTCTCAAATCGCCTTCACCCAGCCCTTCTTCCATGATCAGGCCCACACTGATGGCAAAGGGCACCGCACCCATCATGGAGATGTCGTTGACCGTGCCGTTGACGGCCAGGTCCCCGATATTGCCGCCAGGGAAAAAGATGGGATCCACCACATAAGAGTCTGTTGAAAATGCAATGCGGCCCTTGTCCATTTCCAGGACTGCACCGTCGTCCTGCCGGGAAAGGGTCTCATTTCCGAACAGGGGGAGGATCATATCAGTGAACAGGGAGTGGGAGATTTTGCCGCCGGAACCGTGGTCCAGCCGGATAATGTCTTGGGTCATGGGTATATTGTCCTATGAATATTTGTAAAATGCTGCGCAGGTTCCTTCACTGGAGACCATGCAGGGTCCCACCGGTGTGGCCGGTGTGCATTTTTGTTTATAAAGGCCGCATTGCTCAGGGGTTTTCAGCCCCATCAGGATACTGCCGCACATACAGCCTCTGGGTTCGGGCGTCTCCGGAACGTCAAGGTCAAACCGCCTGGCTGCGTCAAAGGAAAGGAATTCAGGCCTGAGCACCATGCCGCTGTCCGGGATGGTGCCGATTCCCCGCCAGTCGGCAGCACCTGTGGTGAACACCTGGTTCATGACCGCCCTGGCCTTTTCATTGCCAGCATCAAGGACTGCTCTGGGATAAAGGTTTTCCAGGGCAGGTGCATTGGCTTCATTCTGGCGGACCAGATGAAGCACGGCGGTCAGGATGTCAATCGGTTCGAACCCGGCGATTGCAGACGGCACATCATATTTTTCAAACGTGCTGCGGTAGGCATTGGTGCCGGTGATGACAGAGACATGGCCGGGGAGGATGAAACCGTCGATATTCACATTGTCGGTTTCCATGAGCGCGGCCAGAGCCGGCGGCGTCAGTTTGGTGGCCGCATGAATGACAAAATTGTCTGCACCGGCCTGCTCCGCCATGAGGATACCCGCGGCAATGGTCGGAATGGTGGTTTCAAAGCCGACCGCACAGAAAACAACGGTTTTTTCCGGGTTTTCCCTGGCAATGGTGACCGCATCAAAAATCGAATAGACAATCCTGACATCAGCCCCCAGTGCTTTTTCTTTTCCCAGGCTCGATCCTGAGCCCGGCACCTTGATCAGATCCCCGAAAGTGGTCACGATGACGTCATCGAGCCGGGCGAATTCAACAAAGGCGTCAATGTCTTTCTGGGCTGTGACGCAGACCGGGCAGCCCGGTCCGGAGAGCAGAGCGATCTGTTCCGGCAGAAGGCTTCGGATGCCGTACCTGAATATCGACATGGTATGGGTGCCGCAGACTTCCATCAGCCTGAGCGGACGGGTGCTGGCAGAACGAATGGATGCCACCAGGTTCCTGGCAAGCTCCGGGTCACGGAATTCGTCAATGTATTTTAAAGCCATGGATTATTTTTCCTTTTCAATTCGTGCGGCTGCAGCAGTCACCTGGCCGAGGCTGATGCCGCCGTCGCCTGCAGGGACCTGGGTGTGGGTGTAAACGGTAAGGCCTGCCCGGGTGAGCTGCCGGGTCATGGTCTTTGAGATGACAGCATTGTTGAAGACCCCGCCGGAAAGAACAATGGTGTTGATGCCGGTGTCTGTACTGACCTGTGCGGCGGTGTCGCAGAAGGCGCGGCACAGGGTGGCATGGAAATCCGCACTGATCTGGCCGGCTGCATCAGGCGCCTGGTCTGCCGGGTGTTCTGCGATCTCTTCAATCATCCGGCCCATTGCCGGCAGAAGGTTGATTTCATACATCGGGCCGGGCAGGGTCTTGTCATTGATACTGCCTGTGTCCGCCCGGTGTTTGATCATCTCAAACGGCAGCTCTCTGCCGTCATGGCCCATGGCGGCCGCTTCAAGCTCCATGGCGGCCTGGCTTTCATAGGAGATCTGGTGACAAATGCCCAGAAGTGCGGACATGGCATCGAAAAGGCGGCCGGCACTCGATGTCAGCGGTGTGTTGATCTTCTGATCCATCATCTGGCAGATAAACGCAGTTTTTTCAGGACCGATCCGGTCGAGCAGCGGAAGTCTGAGTCCTGAAAGGTCGCTGCCGTAGAGGTGATGCAGCACGGCTATTGCCATGCGCCAGGGTTCGAGGACGGCTGCGTCTCCGCCGGGCATGGGCAGGTAGGCCAGATGAGCCTGCCGGGTAAATTCATCACGGGTGGCGACCAGGATTTCACCGCCCCAGATGTGGCCGTCTGTACCATAGCCGGTCCCGTCCAGGGTAATGGCGATCACCGGGTCGTTCAGGTGGTTTTCAGCCATACAGGAGACGGCGTGGGCGTGGTGGTGCTGAACGGCAAAGGTCTTCACATCGTTCATACCGGATGCAAATTCACTGCTCATGTAGCCGGGGTGAAGGTCATGGGCAATGGTTTCCGGTCTGATATCAAGAATGCGTTCAAGGTGATCAATGGTCTGTTTGAAGTATTCAAACACCTTGGCATTGTCCAGGTCGCCGATGTGGGGGCTTAAAAACGCATGCCGGTTCCGGGTCAGGCAGATGGTGTTTTTCAGCCCGGCCCCGCAGCCCAGGATGGGCGGCAGCTCATGATCAAGATAGACAGGCAGCGGTGCATAGCCCCGTGAGCGCCGGATAAAAAAAGGCGCATCATCATGGACCCTGAGGACAGAATCATCTGCCCTGAAAAAAATCTCCCGGTTGTGAAGTAAAAATGAGTCGGCAATATGGGAAAAGGCGTCAACAGCATCGTCATTGTCAATGGAGAGCGGTTCACCGGACCGGTTTCCGCTGGTCATCACCAGAAGGGCCGGCCCTTTTTTGAGCAGCAGGTGGTGAAGTGGGGTGTTTGGCAGCATGATCCCCAGATAGTTGTTCAAGGGTGCGACCTCAGGCGCCGGACAGATGCTGTCAGGCGCGGGGTCTGTTCTTTTTCTCATCAGCACGATGGGGCTTTGATAGGATGTCAGCTGGATTTTTTCCGCAGCACTGACCGCCACCACGGCTTGAGCAATCCCGGTATCCCTGGCCATGAGGGCAAAGGGCTTGTGAGGGCGGTTCTTGAGCTTTCTCAGCCGCTGGACAGCCTCTGCATCTGTTGCATCGCAGGCCAGGTGAAATCCACCCAGGCCTTTAATGGCCAGGATTTTTCCCTCACCCAGCAATTGGGCGGCCTCATCAAGTGCCTTTTTCGGGTCCCGGGTCACAACGGCACCGCCAGGGTCTGCCAGCATTACCTGGGGACCGCAGTCCGGGCAGGCATTGGGCTGGGCATGAAACCTGCGGTCAAGCGGGTCGTCATATTCTTTCCGGCAGTCCGCGCACATGGTAAAAGGGGTCATCGATGTTTTGGGCCGGTCATAGGGGATATCCTTGATAATGGTATATCTCGGCCCGCAGTTGGTGCAGTTGATAAACGGATATTCATACCGCGGATCAACTGGATCGTTCAGCTCATTCAGACAATCTGCGCACGTGGCAACATCCGGCGATATCAGAGTGGTACGGCGTTTTGTACTGGTACTTTTAACGATTTTGAAGGACCTGGCACCTCGGGGCGCTGCCTCCTCTTCAGACATGGTGGTGATGGTGGCCAGAATCGGGGGATTCCGTGGCAGGTCTGCCATGAACGCGTCGATATGATCGGCCCGGCCCTCTATGAAAATCCGGATACCTTCGTCTGTATTGGCCACTTCACCGTTAAGGCGGTGTCTGCGCGCCAGAACAAATATATAGGGTCTGAATCCAACCCCCTGAACCACACCGTTGATATTGATTTTTCGGGCGGAAAGCGGCGCCTTCATGGGGTCTATTGATTGCCTTGAGGGTCGGATTCGCCTGATTCAACAGCCAGGAAGCTTTTCAGATCTTTGATGGTCTGCAACGCTGCGTCTTCGTCCACCTTGTTGATGGCAAAACCGGCGTGCACAATGACATAATCCCCGATTTTGGCATCTTCCATGAGCATCAGGCTGGTTTCCCGGATGACGCCGTCAACATCCACTTTTGCAATGTTATCGTTGATTTCTATAATTTTGGATGGAACTGCTAAACACATATAATCCTCAAATCAGTTTTTGTTAAAAAATTCAGTATAACATAGAACAAAGAAGCGGACAAAATCAAATAAAAACAAGTTCAAATCTGTCCAATACATGCGGCAGCCTCCATACCGCCGTGAAAAACCCGCCTGACCGACAGTTTGAGACCCAGAAGATCATAGTCCCTGCGGGAGGGCAGCAGGATCGCCAGCCGCCATCCTTTAAAATCCGCATTCAGTTTGCGGTTGAGCTCCGAATAAAACGCCTGGCGCCCGCGCTCCTGAACCAGGCGCTGTCCATATGGCGGATTGAGTACCAGAATCCCGCGTTCTGCTGAACTGATCCGGTCCGGCCGGATGGCGAAAAAATCACCCTGCTCGACCTGAATGGATTCAAAGAGCGGATGCTCCGGGATATTCTCGTTGATCACCGCTATTGCGTCTGCATGGATGTCAGAGGCAAATATCCGGGGCCCGCTTTCAAGCTTGAAAGCGTCTTCGGCCTGGCGCTTGAGATATGAAAAGGTTTTCCGGCTGTAGCCGGGCAGCTGTTCAAATGCAAAAGACCTGAAAAATCCCGGCGGCGCACCAGACCGGATCATGGCCGCTTCCAGGGAAAAGGTGCCGCTGCCGGTCATGGGGTCCACAAGGATATCATCCGGTCCGTATCCGGCCCATGCCAGCAGTGCAGATGCGATGTTTTCCCGCAATGGGGCCTGTGTGACCTTTTTTTTCAGGCCCCGTTTGTACAGCGGCATACCCGTGGTATCCAGGGAGAGTGTGAACCGGTCGTTTTCTGCGCGGACAAAAAGGGTATGGCCTGCAGCCGGTTTCAGGGAAGGCTCAAAATGATCTGCCAGGTGACGGGCAATGGATTGACTCACTCGCTGGGCAATGGCATCGGAGTGAAAAAGCTTGGATTTCCGCGTGGTGACGTCAATCCTGACATTGCTGTTTTCCGGAAGAAAGACCTCCCAGTCAATGGCCTGGATTTTCTGTTCGAGAGCTGAAAATGACCGGGCAGTGAAACTGCCCAGGCGCATTAGAATCCGTACCGGGGTTCTTAAGGTCAGGTTGGCATGCATGGCCTGGTCGGTCCGGGAAGAAAATTCAATGCCCCCCGGTTGGATGCCGGCACGGGCATGCGATGTTTCCAGGGCCTGCAATTCTTTTGCGCAAAGATTTTTCAGGCCAGGCGGGCAAACAGCAAAAAAAAGATGGTCTCTGCCGCTTACCCGCCGCCGGATTCTTTTTTCAAGGGGAGAGCGGGCTGCCATTATAAGGTTTCATTGGCATATTGAACCAGTTCACAGGTCTCTTCCCATGAAATGCATTCATCTGTGATGGAAACCCCGTACTTGAGGTTATTGGGCCCGTCTGTACACTTTTGATTGCCCTCAAACAGGTTGCTTTCCAGCATCAGGCCGATGATACTGCTGCTGCCGGATACGCGCTGGTCAATAACGCTCTTGAAGACAAAGGCCTGACCTTTGTGTTTCTGGCCGGAATTATCATGGGAACAGTCAATCATGAGTGCGTCCAGAAGATTTTTGCTTTGGAGCAGGGCCTGGGCTTTTCCAACAGATACCGGATCATAGTTCGGGTTGGGACCGCCTCTCAGGACGATATGGCCGAATGGGTTGCCCATGGTGCTGACCACTGATGAATACCCCCTTGGGTCAATTCCCAGAAAATGCTGGGGAGATCCAGCCGCCATCATGGCATTGATGGATGCGGTGAGACTGCCGTCCGTGGAATTTTTAAATCCCACGGGCATGGACAGGCCGCTGGCCATTTCCCGGTGGGTCTGAGATTCAGTGGTCCGGGCGCCGATGGCCACCCAGCTCAGCAGGCCGGCAATATACTGCGGCGTGATCGGATCGAGCAGTTCCGTGGCAGTGGGCAGGCCCATCCGGTTGATTTCAATCAACAGGGATCTGGCCTTTCGAAGCCCTTCGTCCATGTTGTAGGTATTGTCAAGAAAAGGGTCATTGATCAGCCCTTTCCAGCCGACAGTGGTTCTGGGTTTTTCAAAATAAACCCGCATCACCAGGTTGATTTTATCCCTGACCGCTTCCCTGAGTGCTCTCATTTTCTCAGCATACTCCAGGGCCGCATCCACGTCATGGATGGAGCAGGGGCCTGCGATAACCAGCATTCGCGGATCGGTTTTCTGAAGGATGTTTTCGATTTCATTTCGGCCGTCAATGACGGTCTGGGCCGCGTCATCGGTAACCGGCAGCTCCAGCTTTATGGTTTCCGGCGAAATGAGCGGTTTGAATGATTTAACATTTACATCATAGGTTTGTTTCATGGCTTTTTTCCTTTGCAGGTCTGGTCAAAGCCGGCGGGAAAACTTAAAAAGCCGCAGGCTTTTTCTGCCTGCGGCTTTTTAAGTTGAATTCAATCAGCGCAAAACAGGCAGGGTGGTAAAAAAATAATACCAGAAAAAATAAAAGCGGTCTGTTGTGCGATAATTCATGGTTCTTCCTTTCCTTTTCAGACAGGTAGACCATATAAAGTTTATGAAGTCAAGTTATAATCTGATGAGGCTGCGTTTGGCCGGCCGGTACCTATAACAGGCTATTTTTCTTGACTTGACAGGCCATTGAAGGCATTATGAAAGACAACCTAAATCAATTCAATTCGGATAGTCCCCATGGATGGCAAACCGGACATTGATCAACAGTCTGATTTTAAAAATGACTCAGAAGCGTTACGGGTTTTCAAGGTGGCGGTTGAACACGCACCCATGGCTGTCAGCATGACCCGTAAGAACGGCAGTCATATCTATCACAATCTTCAGTTCAAGGCCTTGTTCGGATATGACAGGGATGAACTCGGTGCAGGCCTTTTCAGGCGCCTTTTTGTTCATTCAGAAGACCTTCGGCAGATCGCCTCATCCCTTGAGAAGAGCAACGCCTGGTCCGGAGAAGTTGAAATGAAGACCAGATCCGGTCGAGTGATTCCTGTCAGCCTTGAGGCAAAAGCAGTGACCGATTCGCCGGGAGAACCGGTCTTTCTGGGGATCTATACAGATATCACCGAACGGAAAGCAACTAAAAAGGAAATTCAATATCAGCAGGAATATCTGTCTACGCTGCATTCCATTTCGCTGGGCATGTTTCGCCGGCTGAACCTGTCCGACCTGCTCAATGCCGTCATTGTCAGGGCTTCAAAAATTACCGGAATCCCCAATGGTTTTCTCCACCTTTACGACCCTGAACAGAACTGCCTGGTGATGGAAGCGGCATGCGGCCATCTGACCTCGAGCGTGGGCTACCGGGTTGACCCGGGCACCGGTCTTGGCGGCGTCATATTTAAAACCGGCGAACCCATGATCATTGAAAATTACCAGGAATGGGATAAAAAACTGGTCCTTTCCGCGTTCGAGCAGATTTACAGTGTGGTGGGTATTCCGCTGGTCTCTGGCTCCCGGATTGAGGGAGTCATCGGGTTGAGCCACCATGAGCCGGATCAGACCATTGATCCTGAGATTATAGCTATCCTTGAAGAATTTGCCGCCATTGCCCAGATCGCCATAGACAATGCCAAACTCTTTGAAAAACAAAAAAAAGAGTTCGAACGCCGGATCACCCTGGAGCAGGAACGTAAGGAGATGGAAGCCAAGCTCTACCAGTCCCAGCGGATGGAATCCATCGGGACCCTGGCCGGGGGGATTGCCCATGATTTTAACAACATTCTTTCTTCCATTATGGGGTTCACCCAGATTGCCATGGGCGAGACAGATGCGGACAGCCGGCTGGCAGAAGACCTTACTGAGATATATAACGCCAGTCTGCGGGCAAGGGATCTGACCCGCCAGATTCTAACGTTTGCAAGGCAGACGGATGAAGAGGTGAATCCGCTCAGGCTCAGCCTCATTGCCAAGGAAGTGCTCAAATTCATCCGTTCCTCCATTCCGACTACTATTGATATCCAGCACAATATTGTCAGCCGGGCAAAGGTCCTGGCCGATCCCACCCAGGTCTATCAGATTTTTTTAAACCTGCTGACCAATGCGGCCCAGGCCATGGAAGCATCAGGCGGCAGCCTGAGTGTGGATGTGCTGGACGATCACCTTGAGACACCTTATGAGTCGGTTGCGCCCGGGGAATATGTTAAAATCAGAATATCTGATACAGGTACAGGGATTTCATCTGAGCACCTTCCCACGATTTTTGATCCGTATTTTACCACCAAGGAAATCGGCGAAGGCACGGGTCTGGGTCTCTCTGTGGTCCATGGCGCAGTAAAGCGCATGGGAGGGGAGATCTTTGTTACAAGCGAGCTGGGAACAGGCACCGAGTTCGTCATCTACCTGCCGGCTGCGGACCAGAAACTGCCACTGGCTGAAGAGAGCGGGAAAACAGCAGATCTGCCCCGGGGAAAAGGCGAACATATTCTGGTGGTGGACGATGAAGTCACCATTACCAAAGTGTTAAAGCGGATGCTTGAAAATCACGGCTATTCAGTGACTGCCTTTAATGACAGCAGCCAGGCCCTTGATGCCTTTAAAGACAAACCCGACGCCGTCAGTGCCTTGGTGACCGACATGACCATGCCCAAAATGACCGGTCATGAACTCATCAACGCCATGCGCTCCATCCGGCCCGACCTGCCCGTGGTCCTCTGCACAGGATTCAGTCACCATCTGACCAAGGATGCCTTGAAAAAGAGCGGAATTCACTATTACTGCAACAAGCCGATCTTAAAGGAAGATCTGATCCAGACCGTTCATGAGGCCCTTGGCAGCCGTACCGGCGCCTGATTTCTACCTCTTGTCCGACCGCAACGCATCCACCTGCTGGAAATAAAGCTTTCTGCAGGCATGTTCCGTTTGAAGCAATGTGTTAAACGCCCCGGTAAAATCGTCCTTTCCAGTGGCAAACACGCCGTGCCCGTATACAATTGCGCAGCCACAGGCTGTCAGCGCCTCGGGCAGGGTATTGCACAGGCCGAGCGGGCCGGTACCGACCTCGCCGGGTACGATGGGGACCTGGCAGACAGATCTTTTTTCAGGGCACTTGATGTGGCAGAGGTGGTTGAAACGGCACTCTTTTTTTTGTTCAGGGTCACAGTCCATGGAAAGGATCACACTGAATTTCGGATGTCCGTGAAGAATGGTGTGACAACCGGTCAGTTCAATGGCTCTCAGGTGGGCGGACAGCTCGCTGGATGCTGTCAGTCCGGCACTGGTGGAGCTGTCGAGAGGAACCGGGTCAATGCATCCGGACAATTCGTCCAGCGAGCTTGCCGTCTGGCTGATATAAAGGGTGTTGTTCCAGCAGCAGGACACATTTCCGAAATAGGAATCCACCAGGCCGTATTCAACGGTTTTTTTCCCGGCTTCAATCACAGCCCGGTAGATGTCAGATTCATGTAAAAAAGGGCCTCTGGCCAGGTCCGGAGGGGTGTTCGGCAGATCCGGCAGGTTTTCGGCGGTCGCATCAAAGAGAGCGAGCGCTGCCGGGGTCGCGGTTCCGGACTTGAGATCAGCCAGAAGGTCTGTAAAAAACTTGACAAAGGCGGCAAAACAGACCGAACTGACCGTGACAAACGCCTGTTCCGGACTGACGGTGCCGTGGGCGATAATAGCGGGACCGTTCCCTTCCGGGCTCTTTGAAACGATCACGCTTTTTCGCTGTCTGAGAACGCGGACAGCCATCTGGGGGTCAAGGTCCGGGATGACCGGCAGATCATGAAGAAAGGTTCTGGTCTCACAGTCTCTGGGCTCGATCCGGCCGTCTTTTTCCAATGCTGCGTCAGCCAGGTATGACAGCAGCCCGCTGTAGGGTTCAGCCGGTCGCAGAAAGATCAGGGAATTGATATTCAGACCGGCCAGGATCTCTTCCAGAACAGGGGTTGCAG
>CAZLNA010000037.1:0-10704 GCA_964560485.1 uncultured Desulfobacula sp.
GAAGATCTGACTTTCCATTCCTCTTAAAAGCCGATAAAATAGCCGGTATGAATTCATCCAGCACACATCCGGTTATGCAGCGGGAAGCACACCTCCAGCGCCTGACCCGGGACAAGGGCAAAATCTGGGATATTGTGGTGATCGGCGGCGGTGCCACAGGGCTTGGCGTGGCTGTGGATGCCGCTTCAAGAGGGTATGAGACCGTCCTTCTGGAGCAGTCGGATTTCAGCAAAGGCACTTCAAGCCGGAGCACCAAGCTGGTTCACGGCGGGGTGCGGTACCTGAAACAGGGCGACATATCCCTGGTGCTGGAAGCGCTTCACGAAAGAGGGCTTTTGCTGAAAAACGCACCGCATCTGGTCAAGCACCAGGCATTTATCATCCCGAGCTATGACTGGTGGGAAGGGCCTTTCTACACCGTGGGCATGAAGGTCTATGACATGATGGCCGGCCGCATGGGCCTGGGGCCGTCTGAAACTATTTCCAGGAAAAAAACCCTGGCCGCCATCCCCAACCTGGATGAAGACCGGCTCAACCGAGGCGTCATCTATTATGACGGACAGTTTGACGACAGCCGCCTGGCAGTGAACCTGGCCCAGACTGCTGCTGAGCAAAAGGCTGTGGTGCTCAACTATATGAAGGCCGACGGGCTGGTCAAAGACAGCGACAACCTGGTCTGCGGGGTTGAGGCAATCGATATGGAAACAGGGCAGAAACACCGAGTCCGCTCCCGTGTGGTGGTCAATGCCACGGGTGTGTTTGTCAATGATGTGCTCAAAATGGATGATCCTCAGAGTACGGGCATGGTCCGGCCGAGCCAGGGCATCCACCTGGTTCTGGACAAATCCTTTCTTCTGGGCGATTCCGCCATTATGATACCGAGAACATCTGACGGAAGAGTCCTGTTTGCCGTGCCCTGGCATGACAAGGTGGTGGTGGGCACGACAGACACCCCGCTTTCCAAGGCTGAGATTGCCCTGGAACCCCGGCCGCTTGAGGAAGAGGTGGCATTCATCCTTGATACGGCAGCCGGATACTTGAAAAAAGCACCCCAAAAAAAAGACGTGCTGAGCATGTTTGCAGGCCTTCGTCCCCTGGCAGCGGACAGAGATGACAAAAACAGCACCAAGGACGTGTCCCGCAGTCATAAACTGTCAGTTTCCCTGTCCGGCCTGATCACGATCACCGGTGGAAAATGGACGACCTACCGGAAAATGGCCCAGGATACGGTGGACAAAGCCTGGATGGTGGGCGGGCTGCCTGAAAAGCCCTGTGTGACACAGAACCTGCTTATTCACGGGGCAGTCAAAGAGGATCTGCCTGAGTCTCCGTGTTATTTTTACGGATCTGATCTAGAACCAATTGGAAGACTCATTGACCAGGCCCCTGAGTTGAAAAAACCGCTTCACCCGGATTATCCTTATCTTCTGGGTCATGTGGCATGGGCCGTCCAGATGGAGATGGCTAGGACCGTGGAGGATGTATTGGCCAGGAGAACCCGGATGCTCTTTCTCGATGCCCGGGCAGCCATGGGAATGGCCCCGGCTGTGGCAACCCTCATGGCATCTGAACTCGGCCGCTCAGAAGAATGGGCAAAGGATCAGTCAGCAGCGTTCTGCACCCTTGCAAAGGGGTACCTGCCAGCCTGACCAGGGGGGGAAAATTCAACATTGCATTCACTGTACAAATCAGTTAGAATTTCACAAACCGATTATAATCAATGGCAGCAAAACCAAATCTGTTCGGAAATACGGATCCTTTCATATGGCTGATGATCAGGAACATTTAGATATCGAAACCCTTTCGGTCCTTGTGGTGGATGATATGAAAAGCATGCGGCTGACTATCCGTAAAATGCTTAAAAATCTCCACAGGGGAATGACCCTGCGCTTTGCCGAGAACGGACGGCAGGGACTGGAAGTGCTTAAATCCACGCCCTGCGACCTGGCCATCCTTGACTGGAACATGCCGGTCATGAACGGTGTGGCCATGCTCGAGGTCATCCGGAATGATCCCAGGATGCGGGATATGCCCGTGATCATGGTGACAGCGGAATCAGAACGGGATATTGTCAATGAAGTGGCTGAAGTCGAGATTGACGGTTATCTGCTCAAACCGCTCACGCTCAAATCTCTCGATGACAAGATCAAGACCGTTATCAACCGGGCCAATCACCCGGACCCGGTGACGGTTCACAAACGAAAAGCAAGGGATCTTGAGGAAGAGGGCGACATTCAGGGGGCCATTGATGAGATCCGCGCCGCACTGACCCATAAACCCTCTGCTTCCCGTCTGCTCAGGACCCTGGGGCTGCTCCACTTCAGGATCAAAAAGAATGGCGTTGCAGTCAAGTGCCTCCAGAAGGCGGTTGCAGTGAACAACCAGGACATCATTTCAAGGGTTTATCTCGGGGACTATTATCTCAAGCGAAACGACCTGGAGCAGGCAGCCAAATATTACCTTGAGATCATGCGCCTGAGCACCCGTTATAACGACCGGGCGTTCGGCATTGGAGAGCAGCTGCTGCAGAACGGATACCGACAGCTGGCCATTGATGTCTTTTCAAAGGTCCTGGTCCGGTCGAAGAAGCAGAACGCAGCCCGTGAAAGAATTATTGATATCTGTCTGTCCTATCAGGAATATGATTTCCCTGAAAAACTTTTAAAACAATGTATCAAGGAAAACCCTTCAAATTACGACATGGTATACAAGGCAGGTCTTATCAGTCTTGACGCCGGAGATCTAGATACTGCGCTTAAACACTTTATCGAAGTTGACCGCCATGTGAGAAGCCATATCGATGCCAAGTTCAATATCGCTAAAATCTATTATCAGAACCGAAAAGTCCTCCAGGCAGACGATTATCTCACCCAGATTCTGAGGATTGAGCCGGATAATAAGGATGCGCTGGCGCTGCGAAAAGAAATATAATTAGAAGCTGTCTCAAAAAGCCTTTTGCCCAGATTCCCGTGCCTGATAAAAAATTAAAGCCTCGAAATATTATGTATATTCCTCCGGTTGAATTTTTCATCATCCTTGAACTCCGCCCAAAATTCATTTGTTAAGATAGCTTCTAAATATACCCACCTAGAAATACTTTTAAGGTTAAGGGCAGAAATACTCAATTTTAATCCTTTAAAGACGGATAGGAATTTTACCAAAAGGAATACATTTGCGTATTTCAAAGAGTAAAATTCCCATCCAACACTGAATTTGAGAAAAATATTTATCTCATAACAATTCGAAATTATTTAAAGAACTCTTCCAGTCCGTCCTGATCCGGTTTCATGGATTTGTCGCCCTGGTTCCAGTTGGCCGGGCAGACTTCCCCGTGTTTTTCCGTAAACTGGAGGGCATCCACCATTCTTAAGGTTTCGCTGACATTCCTGCCCAGGGGCAGGTCATTTACCACCTGATGGCGGACCACATGGTCTTTGTCCAGAAGGAAAAGTCCTCTGTAGGCAATGCCGGCACCGTCAACAAGAACATCGTAATCCCGGGAAATGGTTTTGTTCAGATCGGAAACGATGGGGTAGGAAACGCCCTGGATACCGCCTTTTGATTTTGGTGTGTTGAGCCAGGCAAGATGTGAAAAATGCGAATCAATACTGACACCGATGACCTTGGTGTCCCGTTCCTCAAAAGCTGCCAGCTGTTCGCTGAATGCATGCAGTTCTGTGGGGCAGACAAAGGTAAAATCAAGGGGATAGAAAAAGAGCACCACATATTGCCCTTTGAGGTCTGAGAGTTTGAAATTTTCAATGATCTGGTTTTCCTGAACAGCTGTTGCAGTAAAGTCCGGTGCCTGCTTTCCGACAAGTACGCCCATGGTAATGGTCTCCTTTTTGCGGCTCTCATACAATAAAGGGTGGTCTGTATTTAAAAGCCGGTTGATTATTTTAGGGTTATGTTAAAATTGTTTTCCTTTTTCAGGGTACAAGAAGGACATTCCAAGATGCATGCCAGGAGAAATAAAACCGATGTAAATTTTCTAATCCATTGAAATAAAATATTAAAATGACGGGTGCGCCATGAAGGTGAATGCCGAGGCATTGCTGGAAACGGTGCTGTTGATACACTATTGTCTTGATTTTTTGAGACAATCAACCCGTTCTTTGGGCCGGGTCTGTTGGCACAGGCTTGAGAATTTCTGGATTTGTGTTAAAACAGGGGGGTTTTAAAGTTCGACCTGTTTCAGGCCCTGGCACCGGTATTTGAATAGGATACAGGGTGCAGACGGTGGTTAAAAAGGATGGCAGTGACAGACTCCAGCGGATTATTGCAGCGTTTTAAAGCGCTCTCAGACAAAACACGGTTACGCCTTTTCTGCGTGCTTCAGCAGTATGAACTCAATGTGAATGAAATCGTACTGGTGGTGGGCATGATTCAGTCCGGCGTCTCGCGTCATTTAAAAATCCTGCTTGACTCAGGCCTGGTCTGGTCGAGAAAGGACGGCAGCTTTACCTATTATTCCATTGCCAGGAACCAGATGGCCCAGACGCTTGCAGATATCGTGGCCAAAGCAGGTTCAGATGACCCTGTTTTTGTCCAGGACCTGGAAAGCGCAAAAGAGATGATCCGTGTCCGTCAGAACCGGACCAGACGGTTTTTTAAATCGGTGGCGCCCAAATGGGAGCGGTTGAAAAAAGAGGTCATGGGAGATCTCGATCTGAACGGAAAGATCCTTGCCGGATCAAAGATTCAGGGACGGGTCGCAGACCTTGGATGCGGCACCGGAGATCTGATGGAGCGCCTTCTGGCAGCCCCGTGTGAGAAGCTGATCGGTATTGACAGTTCTCCTGAGATGCTGAATCAGGCCAGGCGGAGACTCAATGATCATCCCCTGGTTGAGCTGAGGCTGGGTGAACTTGAGTATCTGCCCATGAAGAACAAGGAGATCGACACTGCCGTCATGAACATGGTTCTCCATCACACCTCAGTACCGAAGCTTCCCATTGACGAGGTATACAGGGTACTTAAAAAACAGGGTCGGTTTATTCTTTCTGATTTTGAAAAACATGACAAAGAAATGATCAAGGAAATTGTCGGCGGCTCCTGGCTGGGGTTTGAGAAGCAAGAGGTCTCAGCCTGGCTGACACAGGCCGGTTTTGACGTGATCCGGGTGGAAACATTTCCCATCATGCATGACCTGGCCATTAACCTTTACTTTGCAGAAAAAAATAAAAGAGAGCAGGGGGAGAAATGATTGTTCCGGTAATTTTGGCCGGCGGTTCAGGAACGAGACTCTGGCCGCTGTCCAGGCAGCTGTATCCCAAACAGCTGATCGATATTTATGATGAAAACACCATGGTTCAGAATACGGTCATGCGCCTGGACGGGATTAATTCCCTTCAGCCGCCCATTGTGGTGTGCAATGAAGCCCACCGTTTCATGACCGCAGAACAGCTTCGCAAAATTGACGTTACCCCCCGGGCCATTCTCCTTGAGCCGGTGGGGAAAAATACAGCACCGGCGATTGCCCTTGCAGCACTGGCTGCCGGCAGTGACGATGAAGACCCGATCCTTCTGGTCCTTCCGGCCGATCACGTGATTAAGGATCCGGCCACGTTTCATCAGGCAGTTGAAACCGGCTGCGAGTATGCGGACCAGGGAAGCCTGATCACTTTTGGCGTTATTCCGGACCAGCCTGAAACCGGTTACGGATATATTAAAAAAGGCGCGGCCATGTCCCCGGATTCCGCAGTGGCAAAGATTGATAAATTTGTGGAAAAACCGGACCGGGCAACAGCGCAGGCCTATCTTGAGTCGGGTGATTACTGCTGGAATTCGGGAATGTTCATGTTCAGGGCTTCTGCATTTATCTCTGAGCTTGACCGCCTGGCACCGGAAATGCTGTCCGCCTGCAGGACGGTCATGGCCCAGGGGCGCCAGGACCTTGACTTTGTCAGGCTTCCTCTGGAAGGGTTTCAGGCCATACCAGAGGATTCGATCGATTATGCGGTGATGGAAAAAACCGATAAAGGGGTGGTTATCCCCTTTGATGCCGGATGGAATGATATGGGCTCTTTTGATGCGCTCTGGCAGGCAGGTATGAAAGATGAGCAGGAGAATGTCTTTAAAGGCGATGTCCTCACCCATGAAGTCACATCATCCTATATCAGTACAGAGAACAGCCTGGTGGCTGCTGTGGGACTCGACCGGTTTGTCATTGTTGAGACCAAGGATGCCATCCTTGTCTCTCCCAGGGAGCGTGTCCAGGATGTGAAAAAGATTGTCAAACAGCTCAAAGCGGCGGACAGGGAGGAAGCTGTCACCCATAGAAAGGTTTACAGGCCATGGGGAAGCTATGAAACCGTGGATATCGAGTCCCGTTTTCAGGTCAAGCGGATTTCGGTTAAACCCGGTGCCATTCTTTCGCTGCAAAAGCATTATCACCGGGCTGAACACTGGACGGTTGTTTCAGGAACCGCCATTGTTACCAGAGGAGAAGAAGAAATCCTGCTCAAGGAAGACCAGTCAACCTATATTCCCCTGGGCACGCTTCACCGTCTGGAAAATCCGGGCAAAATTCCCCTGGAGCTGATAGAGGTACAGACCGGTGCGTATCTGGGAGAAGATGATATTGAGCGGTTTGATGATGTATACGGTCGCCAGGCGGACTAGGACCCATTTGCTAAAAAAGGGGGGAGCACTTACAGATAATCCCCGCGGTTGAGCTTGATCTGTTCGACTTCAGCCAGGGTCCTGATCCGGGCGAGAATGTCTTTCAAGGCGGTGTCCGCATTTAACGGGTCATGATTCCGGGCGTCGAGTTCAGCCGTCAGATCACGGGTGGTGCCCAGAAGCTGATCAAGCAGGGTGCTGCTCTGCTTGAGGCTGACTGCCGGGTCTCCGAGAAATGCAGCATACCGGTCGAGCAGACTCAGTGCGGTTTCGATTTCCCGGCTCAGCGGCAGGGCCTGCTGAGACTGGCCTGACAGGTTCAAAGCGTTGAAGGCGCCTTCGATTTCAGGCAATTGACCGATTCCTGCAGGCGTCTTGGCCGGTGTCCCGCTGATCTGGTCAGCCAGGATCTGGCCAAAGGCTTTCGAAGCAGACGCTTTTGGCTGTTTCGGCCGGATCTCAGGGGAGATCTGCCCGGGTTGACCAAGCGGGTTGATATTTGACCGGGAATCGTTCATAAACAGGCTGCTCTAGACAAAAGTATTGCAAATAAATCAAAAATATTTAAAACTGAACCACAACACCAACTATAGGGAAAGAACCATTGTGATGTCAAGACCAATTGCGGAGCCCGAACATGAGTGATGATATCATCGAGAGTATGAAAGGACGGTTTTTACTCGCAATTCCCGGACTGCCTGATCCGAATTTCGCACAGACCGTCACCTGCATGTGCGAACACAACGAGTCCGGCGCCCTCGGATTTATTGTGAACAAGGAACACCCGCTTCTGACCGGCAGGGAGTTGTTCGACGACCTGAAAATTGAATGCCATAAAAGTGTGGACACCCTCCAGATCTATCTGGGAGGGCCGGTCCAGCCATCAGGGGTGTTTGTGCTGCACGGGCCTCCGTTTGAGTGGAATGAAACATTAAAAATCGCCCCCTGGCTTGCGTTGAGTAATTCCAGGGATATTCTTGAGGCCATCGCCAGCCAGAACGGGCCGGCCTCTTTTATGATTCTTCTGGGGTGTGCCGGCTGGGGACCCATGCAGCTGGATAATGAGCTCAGCGACGCAGCCTGGCTGACCTGCCCGATCTCAGAGGAGATTATTTTTTCAACGCCCACCGAGCTTAAATATGATAAAGCCATAATGATGATATAAGGCTTTATTTTCAATATGACCGCTGCCCCTGCCCCACATACATCCAACCTTATTGAAGAGATCGAAACCCTGTCCGGCCGGATGGAAAGCATTCTTGATCAGGCCGGCCAGCTTCCGGGTTTTGCCGGTGGCCGTCTGGAACCATACCGGTCGGTCTGCAAAAAGATTCCGGACCGTATCCGGTCCGGCCGCCTTAAAATAGCTGTGGTCGGGGTGATCAAATCCGGCAAAAGCACCTTTGTCAACGGCTACCTTGGCAAAGAGGCGGTTCAGCGCGGCGCCGGGGTTGTCACTGCCATCACCACCCGGATCCGCAAGGGGGCGAAGAACCGGGCGAGGCTATATTTCAGGTCATGGGACGATATCAACACCATGATCCGGGGCGCGATAGCCCGTTTCCCCGGACAATCCCTGGACGGTATTGAATTTGACGCCAGCGCATTTGATATCAGGCGTCAGAAGGACAGGGAGTGTCTGCAAAGCATTTATAAAGAACTCAAAAGCGATACCCGGGCCCGGAGCCGGGGGGTCCGGCCCGAGGTCATGCTGATCCATCATGCCCTGACCGGTTATGATGCCTGCAAACCTTACATGGAAGCAGACGAGACCTGCCTTGAATTTGATGCCAAAGGATTGGACGGCCACAAAGCATTTACAGCCGACCAGGACCGGGCGTTTTATGTTAAGGATGTCTGCATTGAGCTTTACGGAAAACGGCTTGATCCGTTCGTAGAACTGGCAGATTGTCAGGGAGCGGATTCCACAGATCCTTCATCTCTGTCCCAGGTCATTGCCTACCTTGAAACGGCAGGACTGATTGTCTACTGCATCAGTTCGCGGACAGGTCTCAGGGAATCCGACCTGGCGCTTCTCAAACGGATTGCGCGTCTGCATCTGTCCGGACATATCGTTTTTGTCAACAATTGCGACCTGAGTGAGCATGAATCCCTGGATGACCTGATCCGTATCGAACAAAAGATTTTAACGGATTTAAGCTTTCTGGATATGGAACCGGCGCTTTACAGTGTTTCAGCACTTTACCATCTTTTTAAGGGACAGGAAAAACAATTGAACCGCCGGGATGCTGCCCGGCTGGCACTCTGGCGCCAGGATCCCAAAATGCTTGCCTATGTCGAAAAACAGCAAAAAAAGCTTGATACCCTTCTGGCCCGGCGGCTTGAACAGGACCGCGACAGTTTTCTTGTTTCCAACGGGCTGGCCGGTCTGGAAATGGTCTGCCAGGGTCTTGTCCGGGAAAGCCGGCTCATATCTGACCTGCTTTCAAAAGACCGGCAAAAAGAAGAACGTGCCGCGGTCAGGCTGAAAAACAGGCTTGAGCAGGCTGCACGGCTGGAACAGATTGTGTCCAATTCCCTGCCCGGGGCTGTCAAAGGACTCAAGGCAGACATCAGGCATGAGATCCGGCAGTTTTTCCAGACTCAGGGGGATGCCCTTGTCCGGGAGATCCGCAGGTTCTCTTCAAAGATTTCTCTGGAACCGGATCAATACCGTTCACAGGTCAGCCAGGGAGGACTCAAGAAGATCATTTACCTGATGTTCCAGGATTACAAGCGACAGCTTGACCTTTACCAGGTCGAAGTCATCATGCCGCAGATAACGCAATTTGGCAACACCATTGAAACCTTGATTAGCGAGCGGTTTTCACAGCTTTTTACATCTTATCAGGTCGACCTGCTCGACGCGGATGAGACATCGGGCTTAGAAAACCATAATGATCAGCAGATTGAACCGTACAAGGCCGGCAGCGAGATGAGCCGGCTCGATCTTGAGAGTATGAAAACCATACTCGGGCTTTCTTTGCCCGACCGCGTGATTGATGCAACCGAATCAGCCGGCGGCAAGGTCCGCGTTTTTTCCAGGTTCTGGTTTTTGACCCTTGCCCAGCTGGCTGCACATGCGATTCATCAAAAAATTGCCTTTTCTTTTTCAGCGGTCCTGGCCCAGACCGGCGAGAAGATTAAACAGGACGGCAGGGCTGCCATTACCCGGCAGTTTAAAAACTTCCAAAAAGAGGTTGAAACCGATTACTTCATGCCCCTTGTGGATGCCGCCATCAGGGAATTTGAAACCATTGTCAACCATCACTTCCAACAGTATCATCAACTTGAAGAAAGCTGCAGCGCACTGACAGACCTGAATGCTGCGGAAAAAACCGCTGAACAGCAACAGATCATTGAACTGCAGGAACAGATTGAGGCTGTGAAGAGCGACCTTGCTGGCGCAAGGGCGAAAACCGGACGTCATAGTCACCACTGATATCTGAGCCGTTTCAAACCTGATTTTCTGGTCCATATAAAAAATGAGTTGAAATATCCGATTGTTAGGGTTAGGATATTCTATATCCTTTCAAACACTTTAACCAGGAGTGTGGATGGAACGATTCGGCAGTCCAAGTAGAAATCCTGTCCCAATGAATGAAGCCCTTGAATTCAACGCCCGTCTGCATCTTTTAATCATCATGGCCAAGGCCATGCTCAATCAGTATCCGGCCGGTGCCTGGCGTATCCGGGCCATCCATGAAAATGTCCATACCATCCACTGCCTGCTAAATCAGATGAAACCGGCTTTGTTTCAAAAAATCAGCGATCCGCACATCTTCAGGCAGCGGGTCAAGCTGCTGTGTATCATGGTCACTGCCGGAATGAGTGATCCTGATTCTCAAGGCCGGTTCCGGCGGCAGGCTGTTCAGGAAAATATCGATGAGATTATTGTCCAGGCATTCAACCGGAAGATGCCGGGTCTGTTTGAGACATTGCTGAAGGTCGCCTGAAGCACCTGTTAAGGAGAGAGCCATGATCGAAAACGTTCAAATCATCGTGGTTGAAGACGATGCCGGCATCCGGAAACTGATGACGACAGCACTCTCCTATTGTGTCAACCGGGAGGTGCGTGCC
>CAZLNA010000038.1:0-10556 GCA_964560485.1 uncultured Desulfobacula sp.
GCCTTGCGGCCAGATATACCCCAAGTGCCTTCCCTTCGGTCAGCTGCCCCCTGAACTCAACCGTTCTGTGTCCAAAAGTCACCGACCATCAACGATTTAGTAATTCAATTGGGTGTTAACATGAACAAAAAGATAAAATTATTATTGATCATAGCCATTACAATTATAGCTTGTCTCTGTTTTTACGCCTGTAAAGACTGGGAATATAATGTTGTGAAAAACGGCATCCATTTTAAAAAAATATATCAATCCAATGGCGGAACACATATTGGCTATATGACCGATAACCATACTATTCAAGGTTTCCCTTGTGAAAAAGGCTGGATACATTTTAAGAAAAAGTGGCAGTTACTGTCTTTTCAGCTAAGCGATGATTTCATATATAAAGGAACTCTCCTTCCTGCTCAAACCTGGCTTCATTTTCCATATCATGATAGGCAATCCGGATATATTTGCTCTTTTCCCTATGATTATAAAATACAGGAATATCTCTGTGGAGGCAGTGGGGGGTACAAAGGGACTCATACAGGATTTTATGACAGCGGAAAATTGCGGAGCTTTTTTCCGCCTGAAGATGTAATTATTGATGGCGTTCCCTGTGAGGCCAGCCTGTTTACCAATGTCAATCTTTATGAAAATGGTACTATTAAAAGCTGCAAATTGGCTGCAGATTATCAAGTAGACGGAGTGCTTTACAAAAGAGGCACAGTCATTGAATTTGATAAAGATAGAAAAGTAAAATAAAACAAACAACAACTTATTTCAGCGGACGCTAACGCGCCGCCATCAAATAAAAGAAATTAATCAGACTGCAAAATAAGGGAAAACTGATTTTTTTAGATGCGCATTCAAAGTCAATTCCAGCAAAGATACTCATGTCTTCGGGTGTCTTAGCAGGAACTATCATGGCTGCGGCTTTAACAACTGGCGATTCAGAATGGCTCCTGAATATTCTGAATTTTGAGAAAGTTGAGGGGAATTTCCACAGGCAAATCATCATGTTCGTTTGCTGTTTATTATATTTTGCCCGGTTCACATTTGACCTTTTCGTTTTCGTTCAGCGCAAAATAAGCTGGGTCGAGGGCGGTTATACACTTCAGGACTATTTAAATATTCCATGCATATTAACTAGTTTGGAGATGCCATTGCCTATTTCGAATTGGCATTGATTACTCACAATTTAGTTAGCTGTTGCATAGCAATGGGACTGGTTATATATTTCATTGCATTCGAAATTCCAAGACTCGGCAGGCACCTTAGTAATAAATATAAACATGATTTTCCAGAATACGCCAGGGCTGCAAAAAGGGTTATTCCATTTATTTATTAAGCCTAATAGGATGTGGCAACCGTATAATATGTGAGAGAGATAGAATGTATAAATATAAGGATCTTGCAAGCAACTATGACCGCCAGGTTAAAGAATATGATAGCTATGGTCACGATGTGCTTTTTGGAATGAGTTTTGAATTTGTAAAAAAAAATGAAAATATCCTTGATATTGGTATTGGAACGGGCTTAGCATCGATTCAATTTTCCCATCTTGGATTAAAAGTATATGGTTTGGATTCCTCACAGGAAATGTTAAATGCATGCAAATCGAAATCATTTGCGCAGGCATTAAGCGTGCATGAAATGACAAGTGCGCCGATTCCGTATTCAGATCACTATTTTAACCATGTCATTTGTTGTGGGGTATTACATTTTTTAGGAGATTTGGACCACCTGTTTAGAGAAGTGAAGCGCGTAATAAAACCCGGCGGAATATTTGCATTTACAATTTCACCACAAAATACTGCAGATAATTTTACACAAGAAGAGACGGCCTGGGATACACCAATTTTCAAACATTCGATGATTTATATAAATGAACTGCTTGGTCGAACTGGTTTCGATTTACAAAAAGAACAGCGGCTTTTGATAAAAGGTGCTGATAAAATCAATTATGATATGGAATTTTCTGCTCTGGTAGCTAAGAATCAATAGGTTTAAAAAGGTAAGATAATTTTCAAGAGCCGCAATTTTAGGTGCTAACAATCGCAAAGAAATCCTTGCCTTAATACAAGCCTTGCCTTCAGTCCAATTAATCGAATTCAATGAATTTCTATTCTTTATCCAAGAGCACAAGTTAAATGGAAAAGGTATTGGTTTTGTTGACATTCATCTTTTGGCCTCAGCTAAATTGTCACAAGTCAAACTTTGGACAACAGATAAAAGATTGAATTCTGCGGCAGTTGATCTCAAAATACGCTACGCAAGAAGATAACCCCGTCTTGCAGCGGACCGTAACCGGTGAGCCGGTTATCTCTATCGGCTTCGCTCGGCCGCCCCTGAGTTCAGCCGTTAAGCCGTTTTTTCTTAGTGTTGCGCTGCGCACTACCTGGATCTTATTGAGCACCCGCGAGTACACCAGGCGGTGACCGTCACCTTAAATCAGCAAGGACGGAATGAACAGACATGAAAAAAACCTTGGGAAAGTGCCCTGAGTGCAATAAAATGAGATGGTTTTCATATGTTAAAAAGAAGAATCAACCCAGGCATCGGACAGTACCTGACATGGACGGTTGAAACCGCGCCCGGGATGTAAAAGGAAACTTGAATGAAAGTGTTCAAAGGATTTAAATATTATCAAAAGACCCGGAATTATTCGCTCAATCTCTTTTCCATGGTCCTGCTGCTCCTGGCAGACATTTTCCTGGCCATCATCCTGTTCAGCGGGCTGGAAGCCCAGACCGACCAGATCACCACAGCCAGGGAATATTTTCCATTTCAGTACCGGCAGGTATTTATCAATGCCAGCTGGGTGGAGAACAATTTTATTGACAAGCTGACAGACCGGGTGCTGGAAAAACGGATTTTCAGGGAAAAGAAAGCCCACAAAAAGATGCACCCGGTGTGCGAGGCATTTGACCGGCGCATAGACCTGATCCGGGAAAATTCAGGACTGGTTGAACAATTCAAACGGCTCAAGCGCTTCCGGTCAAAGTACAAGAATTACGACGACTATCAGACATTCAAACTGAACATGGCCGGGCCTGCACATACACAATTCCAGGCCCTTGCCGGATCGATCAGCGCCCACCCCCTGGTAAAGGAGATGAGCGCTTTTGTCTTTGAAAAACAAAAGCGCGATTATGTTGATGATATCAAGGCGTATAAACGGATCTATGCATTCAAGCGGACCGCGTATGGGTTTATCTTCCTGCTCCCGGTCATCGGGGTGCTCTGGCTGTGGAATACCATGGCCAATAAAAAAGACCACCACCTGGGGGTCATCATCAGCTCTCATTTTATCATTGTGGCCCTGATCCCGGTGCTGCTTGAACTGGCCCGGCTGGTGCTTGAATTCTTCCCCAAGGTGTTGTTCAAAACCATTTATGATTTCCTCATCCAGTCCAACCTGATTTCCATCTGGTATTATGTCCTCATCGTGCTGATGGCTGCGGCCATATCCGTTTTCATATGGTTCCTGCAGAACAAGGTTTTTACCCGGCAGCGCTACCTGAGAAACCGGATTCAGAAATCCAGATGCACCCGCTGCGGGGTAAAGGTCAGTTATGAAAAACCTTTCTGCCCTAACTGCGGCCATCCCCTGCTCACGGCCTGCAGGTTCTGCAGCGAACCGACCATTGAGGGCTACAGCCACTGCCAGAACTGCGGAAAGCCGCATACCCGCAGACATGAATCCGGAGAACCGGCTTAAAAGATCATGACCGAAATTCTGCGCAACCCGCACCTGCCCTTCATTGAGCTGAAAAAAAATCATGCCCCGGCCTATCCGGTGCGGCGGCACTCCCATGAAGAGCTTTCCTTCGGATTTGTCGAGGCCGGTTCGAGTACGATTTTCTGCAAGGCCCTTGAGCTGGAAATGGCTGTCAACCAGGTGATGCTCCTGCCGCCCGGGGCAGTGCATCTCTGCCAGCCGTCAGAAGAGGGCAGATTCAGTTCCCTGATGCTGCATGTGGACCCCGGATGGGTTGCCAGGGCTTTCGGATTTGATCCTGAGACCCTTTCTGTCCAGGCAACAGGCCTTGGCAAAAAAGAGCTTCATGCCAAAGAGCGGTATTTTTCATCGTTTGTAGATTTTGACAATCCGCTGGAAGCAGAAAGCGATACCCTGGATTTTATCGGCTGGATGCTGTTTGGCCTGTTTAACATCACCCTGCCTGAATCCCCTCCGGACAAAGGCAGCCATACCATGTCACAGATCAAAACCTTTATGGACGAAAATTATACCGAACCCATCCAGCTTGATGACCTGGCCGCCCTGGCCGGGAAAAGCAAGTTCTCTCTTCTCAGACAGTTCAGTTCTGCATTCAAACTCACCCCCCATGCCTACCTGACCAACCAGCGGATCAATCATGCAAAAAAGCGCCTGCTTGAAGGCGAAAGCGCGGCCCAGACCGCTGTTGCCTGCGGTTTTTTCGATCAGAGCCACTTTATCAAGAGCTTTAAGCAGTATGTGGGATTGAGTCCCAGCGATTACCTGTCAAAACCAGACTCGAGATAATACTCTCCTTTTTGGTTCAAAAGATTTTTTCGGGGCTGCAATTTTTTACAATTCAGCCAGACAGGCTTTCCAGTATAAACAGTGTTGGTATTTGATTCACACAACCGTTTATACAAAGGAAAGACGTATGAGGCTTTGGCAGCAATTCATGATTTATCTGGCACGCAACCCATCCATTAAAACCTTTATGCACAGCAGGGCAGCGTTGTCTGACCTGGCCCGCCGGTTTGTGGGCGGCAGCACGCCTTTAAAAGGGGTCAAGAAGGCACAGACACTTGCCGGAAAAGGGTTTAAAAGCTCCCTGTTTAATCTTGGGGAATATGTTGAAGACCGCAGCGTAATCCAGCAGACTGTTTCTGATTTAAAAGCCGCTGCCGGACACCTGGCTGACAGCGGCCTTGATGTTCATATATCAGTGGATCCGACCCAGATCGGGCTTCAGATTGATCCGGCATTCTGCCGGGAAAATGCGGCTGAACTGGCTTGCGCCGTAAAAAACAATACCGGCAGGGAAGGTGCCGGCCCTCAGGTTGTGCTCATGCTCGACATGGAAGACGCCACCGTTGCCCAGGCCACCCTTGACCTTTACACCGGGCTTGTCAGGCAGGAACTGCCTGTCGGCATCACCCTCCAGGCCTATCTGCACAGGACCCGGCAGGATATTGCGTCTGTGATTGTTCGCAGCGGCATGGTGCGGCTGGTGAAAGGGGCGTTTGCCGAAAGCAGTCACATTGCGTATACACGAAAGGAGGCCATCAATGCCAGCTATCTTGACCTGGCCGGCATGATGTTGTCCGAAAAGGCACGGGCCAATGGATTTTATCCGGTCTTTGCCACGCATGACCACAAAATGATAGAAAAAATTATTGTGACGGCGCAAAAGAACGGGTGGGAAAAGGGATCTTACGAATTTGAACTGCTCTACGGCGTCAGGACGGCATTGCAGGAACAACTGGTTCAATCCGGGGAAACCGTCCGGCTCTACCTGCCCTTTGGCACGGACTGGTGGCCCTATGCCATCCGCCGGGTGGGCGAAACCCCGAAGAATATCAGGTTTCTGCTCAATGCCCTGTTCAAATCATGACCCGGCGGCTATAGCGCTATTTGAGCCGCCGCTTGTCTTTCAGGATCTGATTTGAGATCACCACCCGCTGGATCTCGCTGGTGCCTTCGTAAATGGTAAAGACCCGGGCATCCCGGTAATACCGCTCCACCGGGTAATCCTTGGTGAACCCGTATCCGCCGTGAAGCTGGATCGCCCGCGCCGTGATATCATTGACCATTTCCGAGGCAAAGAGCTTGGCCATGGAGGCCTGGCGGGTGTAATTTTCTTTTCGGTCTTTCATGGAAGCGGCTGAAAAAACCAGCTGCTTGGCCGCCTCAATCTGGGTGGCCATATCTGCGATCTGGAACCGGATCGCCTGGTGCTTGGACACGGGTGCGCCGAACTGTTTTCGTTTTTTCACATACTTGACCGCAGCGTCAAACGCAGCCATGGCCACGCCATAGGACTGGGCAGCGATACCGATCCTTCCGGAATCCAGCCCGGACATGGCTATTTTGAATCCATCGCCTTCTTTTCCCAGCATCAGGGATTCGTCCACTTCGCAGTTTTCAAACATCAGGTCGGTGGTGTCAGATGCCCTGAGCCCCATCTTGTCTTCCACCTGGCCGACAATCAGCCCGGGTGTTTCCTTGGGCACGATAAAACAGCTGATTCCCTTGTGCGCCGCCTCCTCGTTGGTTTTTGCCGTCACCAGGACCACACCGGAGTGCTCACCTGAGGTGATAAAGCGTTTGGTGCCGTTAAGGATATAGCGGTTCCCCTTTTTGACGGCCGTGGTTTTCTGGCTGACCGGGTCAGAGCCGGCTTCAGGCTCGGTCAGGGCAAAGGCACCGATCATCTCTCCTGTGGCCAGGGGAATGAGAAATTGTTTTTTCTGGGTTTCAGTCCCGAAGTGGAGAAGGCTTTCACAGACAATTGAGTTCTGGACGGACATGACCACTGAGGTGGAGGCGCAGGAGTAGGCGATCTCCGACAGTGCCAGAACATAAGAGACGGTATCTGCCGATTCCCCGCCGTATTCTTCAGGGATCATCATGCCCATGAGCCCGAGTTCCCCCATCTGCTCAAAATTCTCTGCCGGAAACGCTTTGGTCCTGTCCCGCTCTGCAGCGGTTGCAGCAATGACTTTACGTGAAAATTCCCTGACCATGTTCTGGATCATTAATTGTTCATCTGTCAATTTGAATAACACGCTGACTCTCTCCTTTGCTTTTCACTGCCGTTTAAGGCGCATATACCACTACGATCAGCCGGGCATCCTCACTGCCGGGATTGCGCAGATCATGCTTCACCCCTGAGTTGAAATGCAGGGAGTCACCAGGTTTCAACCGGTTGACATGATCGCCCACCTGGTATTCCACATGTCCTTCCAGGACATAGACAAATTCTTCTCCTTCATGCTGGAACCCCACACCGTCATGCTTCTTGTTGGCCTCCACCACAATGCTGAATGCTTTGAGGTGATTGTTTCCCAGGTTTTCGGTCAGCGGGGTATAGGCGTAGTTGTCCGTTCTTTTGGCATAGGCCTGGGTCCGTTCTTCGAGCCGGTCCTCAGACTCTTTCAGCAGGAAGGCGGAATCCACATGGAGCACCCGCGACATCTGCAGCAGGGTTCCCACAGAGGGCCGTTTGTCACCGGATTCAATCGCCTTGATCATCTCCTTGGACATACCGGTCTCGTTGGCCATCCGGTCAAGGCTGACCTTCTTGTCCAGCCGGGCCCGCCGGATCCGTTTGCCAATAGGTTGAATCTGTTTTTTCTTTGCCATACACCTCTCCGTTCTTGCAAGCGCGCCCGCTAAAGACTGAGCGCTCGATCATATTGCCGGCAACCCGGTTTCGTTCTGCTGCTGCCGGCAGACAAGATTAATTGATTACTTCAATCCAGTTTTCCGTATCCGGGGCTTTGCCGTATTGAATGTCGGTCAGGGCATTATAGAATTTCATGGCCATGTCCCCTGGTTTGCCGTCGCCGATGGCAATCACCCGGTCACCGTAACGAATTTCTCCCACAGGGGAGATCACCGCAGCTGTGCCGGATCCGAATGCCTCGGTCAGGCGTCCCTGTTCATGGGCCTCAAACACCTCGTCAATACTGATTTTCCGCTCGGTTATCTTCATCCCCCATTTTTTGGCCAGGGCAACCACCGAAAACCGGGTGATCCCGGCCAGGATGCTGCCGGACAATTCAGGCGTCACAATTTCATCGCCCATGAGGAAAAAGATGTTCATGGCGCCGACTTCTTCAATATATCTGCGCTCAATGGCATCAAGCCAGAGCACCTGGGCATAACCTTCATGGCCGGCCTTTTCCGAGGCAATGAGACTGGCCGCATAATTGCCTGCAGTCTTGTATTCTCCCACACCGCCCCTGACAGCCCGGACATGGTCCCTGGACACCCAGATTTTCACAGGATTGAGGCCTTCGGCATAATAGGCGCCGACAGAGCTTAGGATAATGAAAAATTTATAGGTAAAAGAGGCCCTGACGCCAAGGAAGGGATCCGTGGCAATGATCGTGGGCCGGATATACAGGGAAGTTCCCACTGATTCGGGGATCCACTTTTCTTCTAAAATCAGCAATTGCTTTAAGGCAGACATGACAAAATCGATATCGAGCTCAGGAATGCACATCCCCCTGGCTGACCGGTTCATCCGTTCGAAATTGTCCCTTGCCCGGAAAAGGGCAATTTTTTTATCTGGTGTCTTGTATGCTTTCAGGCCTTCAAAAATCGCCTGTCCGTAATGGAGCACCATGGCTGACGGGGCCATTGAAAATTCAGCGTAAGGTTCAATCCTTGCGTCGTGCCACCCTTTTTCCTGGGAATAGTCCATGACAAACATGTGGTCAGTAAAAACAGTGCCGAATCCCAGCGCTGAATCCTCGGGCCGCGTTCTGCCGGTATCGGCCCGGGTGACGTTTATCTCCATTCGATCCTCCGTTCGGTTGAATTAAAACTATATTATCACTTGACTATGTGCGCCAAGGGAACGCTTTGTCAAGAGAATTTTATCCCATATTTATTGACGGAATCGGATATTTTTGAATACTATATGAAATTATTTATCTTTTCCATATAGACGTCAAACCTTAAGGAGCCGGCATGGATATCCAATACCACGTTGAAACTGCATGGCAATTGTTCCTCTCCAATATCAAATCGCTGGTCATCCTCACCCTGGTGCTGGCCGGTGCCAGCATTCTTTCTTTAGGCATCCTTGTCCCGGTCTGTTTTGCCGGATACACGGATTCACTCTACCGGCTGATGAAAACCGGCCGGGAGCCGAAAGCCCAGGATATCTTTTTACAGATGCGGCTGTTTATCCCCCTTCTCATTTTCAGCCTTGTCATACTGGTCATCACGGGTATCGGATTTACACTGATTGTCATCCCGGGATTTATTTTTGCTGCCATTGTAGGGTATACCTGTCTCTACATGGTGCCTGTGATGGTAGATCTGGAGTACGGCCTGGTGGATGCGGTGAAAAAAAGCATTGCCATGGTCACCCAGTCACAGGTCACCGAACATGTTATCGTCTTTATCATCTTCTATGCACTCACCACTGTGGGAGGCTCTTCATTCTTCGGTTTTCTGCTGCTTCAGCCATTTGCAACACTGTTTTTGCTGAGCGTTTATGACAAAAACAAATAAGACGAAAGAAAACACCTCACCCCTGCCCCGGGAAAAAACACCTTCAAAATTCTTTGAAGGAAAAAATATCAGCCGTGTCAGCTTTATCTCTTCGGGAATCCTTGTGGTCTTTCTCACCGGTATTCTCGGTGCCGTCTTTCTTAAAGAAAAATACGACACCTTTGAAAAACACCTCAACCAGGTGGAACAGGTCTATATCTCTTTGCAGAAAGAGCGGCTCAAATCAGAAATCCGCATAGAGATAGACCGGATCAATGCCCAGCGGGAAAGCGCCCGCACCCAGCATAAAAAAGATCTGCAGAACCAGGTGGATCAGATCTATAACCTGACAGACATTTTCTACCGCGCCCATGCCTCCCAGAGCGTTGATATTATAGAATCAGGGCTGAAAAATATCCTGCGGCCGCTCTGGCTTGACAAGGGCGGAAACCATTTTTTCATCTGGTCGGCAGCAGATGGACGGATTATCCTGCAGCCTGATACGCCTGCCATGGAAAACGAATCGATATTCAAGCTGCCGGATATCCAGGCAGACCAGTTAAAGAAAAGTATCCGGCAGATACTGGACCAGGGGGATTCCGGCTTCATTTCCTATCAGTGGGTCACGCAGCAGGAAAAAGGAAAAGCGCGTTTTCCCATTATCGCCCACATCAAATATTTCAAACCCCTTGACTGGATCATCGGCTCCATGGCCTATCTCGATATCCTCGACATCAGGCTGCAGCGCCGCATCATAGAGGACTTAAGCTATACTTCTCCCGGCGCGCAGCATTCCAAGGAGTATGTCTTCGTTTACCAGGTGCATGATATGAAAGGCGGAGACGCGTTTGCCACCATGCTGGTGAACCCCAACCGGCAGGATCTTGTGGGCACCAGACTCTCTGACCGGTTTACAGATGCCAAGGGCAGCATGTTCAGAAAAGAGATGCTCAATGGCATCCGGACGGCTGGCGAGGCGTTTGTCTCATACTGGTACCGGAAACCCGGCAGTGACAGCCCCCAGTCCAAACTCAGCTATTTTAAACTCTATCCGGAGTGGCGCTGGATTATCGCAAAGGGCAGCTACAGGGATGACCTTGATGCCAGGATCAAAACCATGCGAACCGAACTGGAAAACGATATTCAGGATGCTATCCGGCTGCTGGCCGGTTTGCTGATCGCCATCTGCCTGGTCTTTCTGGTGCTTGCCTTCTTCTTTTCACGGGGCGTGGATGTCCTGTTCAAGAGCTATAAAAATATCCAGGACCGCCGGCAACAAAAACTGGCAAAACTGAACAAAGCCCTTGAAATCCAGGCCACCACAGACCCGCTGACCCAAATCCACAAC
>CAZLNA010000039.1:0-3721 GCA_964560485.1 uncultured Desulfobacula sp.
GAGGTATCCCGTGCAATCTGCTGGATATTGTCATCATATGAGGTGATACTGTCGACAAAATAGAGCGTGTCTGCAGAGTCCTTGGCCAGATCCTTGACCGGGTAGTTTTCTTTAAAATCATCCGCACCTGTCCACTCCGCACGTTTCTTTTCCATCTTGCCATAGGGGTTGCCCCTTTTCTCCAGGGCCTTCAGCGGTTTCTGCAGGGACTGGGGAACCATGCCTTCATCCACCATCCCCCGGCGCAGGTCAACCATCTTGTCAATGTATTCGATACCGAGCGGGCATTCTTCCTCACAGGCCCCGCAGGTGGTACATGACCAGATCTCATCCTCGGTGTAGATATCTTCAACCAGCATTTTACTTTTATAAATCTGACCGGACATGGGATAATTCTTGAACATCAGATCCCTGGCCTTGATGGTGATAAACCTTGGAGACAACGGCCTTCCAACGGCATTTGCCGGACATTGATCAGAACACCGGCCGCAGTCAGCACATGAATAAAAATCAAGCATGTGTTTCCAGGTGAAATCTTCGAGCGTCTTGACACCAAAGGATTCAAGGTCGTCAAGGCCCTCGTCGCTCACACCGTGCATCACCGGTTTGATATTGCCCGTTTGTACACGCATGAAAAAGACATTAAAAATGGAGGTGATCACATGGAAATGCTTGCCCATGGGCAGAAAGCAGAGGAAGAAGAAAAATGCCAGGTCATGAATGAAATAAGTGACAATGTGAATCCCCTGAAGAAGGCCCTGAGGTGCGGAAGAGAGCATGGCCTTAAACAGCCATACCAGTGTCAGCGGTGCAACAAAATGAGACTCCCCTGCCTGGGCATGTGAAGCAAATTCCGATGCTTCAAAAAGGCTTTCTGAAATCATCAGGGTGGAAATCACTCCCAGGACAAAAACCGCTTCTGCTGTATGGTCCTTACCGTATTTTTCCGGTACTGCATACCGTTCAGGCTTGAAGACGCCCCGCCGGACCGCGGCAACGACACAGGCGATGAGAACGGCAGTGGCAGCATAATCTTTTAAAATATTGTACAGGCTTCCCACAGCACCGCCAAAACCGGGCAGGACGAATCCGTCTGAAAAACCGATAATGACCAGGGAGACAGACCGGAGAGATAAAATGAGAAAACCGGCAAAAATGACAATGTGCAGCACACCTGCCAGCATGTATCTGGGTTGACGGAACTGGGCCAGCCAGATCACGACAAGGTTTTTCACCCGGCTGGCAATGTTGTCCAGCCGTGCGTCAGGGTTTGCCCTGACCAGGGGCGCCAGTCGTCTGGCCATGATATAGGTGAACAAACCGACCCCGACGATAGGCAGAATAAAAGCAAGAACTGACGTGGGGAACACTCCGAATAATTTATAACTTGCCGGACCGACGATTGGCGTCATCTTTGTTTTCCTCCTGATGATTAAATTATATTTTGCACAAAGACTGCCTGATTTTTACATCTGCAGCCGTTAAACATTGCATCGTTTATTCCATACGCTGCTGGCTATCCTTTCAGACCTGTCAGATAGAGATCCACCAGCGGATCTGCCATGGAAACCAGGTCGTACCGGCCGTCGGCAGTGACCCATGTATTGATCACCCCTTCCACTGCACCGAGAATGAATCGCTTGACCAGTCCGACAAACAGATCCTGCCGCATGCTGCCTTCAATCTGACCCTGCTCAATGATATCAGAAAGCAGGTCAAGGTACATTTTGGAAATATCCTTGATCTGGGTTTGAATATCTCTAAGATACCGGACTTCTGACTGAAATATGATTGCCATATGCTTGTCATTCTGGAATTCTTCCAGGTGACAGTGGATCAGAAACCTGAGTTTCTCTTCAGCTGTTTTCCCGTTTCGCACAGCTGCATGCATTTTCTGAAACACCTGTTCCGTCTTGAAACTGATAAACTGATACAGGATATCATCCTTGTTTTTAAAATAGAGGTACAAGGTCCCGTCTGCGACCCCGGCCCTTGCAGCAACCTGGGATATCGTTGCTTTATGAAAGCCGAACTCGGCAAACACGGTTCCTGCACTTTTCAGGATATGATGATATTTTTCGGATTTATCTTTTGGCAAATTTCCATCACCTTTCTTTGAAGTGAATGAATAATGATTCATAATTTACCAAAAGGTTTTACAGGTTGTCAAGCAGAAGATCCAGTTTTTTTTATCAAAAGGATATATAAAAATTATTGTTTATTTTCAAGTAATTAAAAAATATATATTCTGAGTTATAAAAAAATTTTGAAAAAAAATATATTTCCATGCCAAATGAATGATTATTCATTAATAATGATCTAACTTGATTTTCAACCCATTTCATGGCAATAGAGATGATGACAAATAGTTTCAAAAATAATTGCGTGACAACCAAGGAGGGTGACATGGCGACACCATATAAATATTCTTCAGATTTTTCCACAGCACTTGACCTTGGCAGACCCCCTAATATAAAACAACTTTTCCCAAATTCCAAGGCATTGATTGTCAGCGGAAAATATATCGATCTGGCCATGCTTAAAAAAGGCAGCTGCATGACCATTGCAGCCAACGGCCGGAATTCCTTTGTCATCAAGGGCGCACTGCTGGCTGCCCAGCGCGCGAATGCTGCCATCATTATAGAAATCGCCCGCTCTGAAGGCGGCACCGGTGCCTATTGCGCCGTGAACCTGTGGAATATTGCCCGTCAGACAGATGCATTCATGAATGAACTGGGAATCACCATCCCGGTCGCCATTCATGCGGACCACTTCGGCATCAAGTCGCCGGATGACATTGAGCCGGCCAAGATCCAGATTCCGACACTGTTCGATGCCGGCATCACATCCATTGCCATTGACGCATCGCACATGCCTGACGACCAGAACTTACTGGCCAACCTTGCGCTCTATCCCTTTGTCCCGGACTGGGCCGGCCTTGAAACCGAAGTCGGTGAAATCAAGGGAAAGCTCGGCCTCTCCACACGCGAGGAAGCCCTCTTCCTGATCCAGGGATTGAATGCGCACGGGATTTTCCCCAACTGGATTGCGCTGAACAATGGGACCACTCATGGCATCGAAGCCAGCGGCACGGGAATCAATGTTGAACTCACTGCAGAGATCCACGAAGCTGTTAAAGATTACAAGGTCTCGGGCGCCCAGCACGGCACTTCCGGCAATAATTCCCAGCGCCTCAAAGATATCGCTTCAAAAACCCGGACAACCAAAGCCAATGTGGCCACTGCCCTGCAGATGATCTCGTGGGGACTTGAAGTGAACGATTACGGGAACGCCCTGCTCAAAGACGATGCGTTCATTAAAGTAAAGGATGCCGGGGTGACTGAAGAGATGTGGCAGGCCATGTGCGCCCATGCCGAAGAAAACGGCTGGCAGGGAGGAAGTTTCAAAAAACTCAACCGGCCGTTTGAAGCGCTTTTCCTGGCGCAGCCAAAAGAGATCCGCGACCGGATGATCCATAGGGTGGAAGACTTTGTTTATGGCCTGCTGACCGATGTTTTCAACACAACAGACACAGCAGATATGGTCATCAGTGATATTCTGGCAAACCGTTCCCACGACCCCGGCCCCAAAGCGGAAAAAATAGAGTCTGCGGCTGAATGGACTGAAGAAAAAATCATCGAAAAAGCATCCCTGATAATCTCAGATAAAGGACCAGAGGGCGATTTTGATGATTAAAAAAAAACTCAAGTTTATATTTTCC
>CAZLNA010000039.1:3821-10486 GCA_964560485.1 uncultured Desulfobacula sp.
AAAGGACCAGAGGGCGATTTTGATGATTAAAAAAAAACTCAAGTTTATATTTTCCAAGACCGATAATGGTGTTTAAGGAGAATATTAAATGCAGATACCGTCATACCAGATACAGAATGTCCTCAAGGTTTACTCGAGACAGTTAAGCCAGGGGAAAATTCTGAGCAGAAACAAATTCGGCAATGCCCACAAGGTGTCTGCAGACAATGTCACCATTTCTGCTGAAGGCAAGCGAAAAGCGATCATCGATAAAGTTGCCGCCAATATTGTCGATAAGATCATAACAGAAGGGCCGAAAGAAAAGAACGAAGAAAGAATCACCAGCCAGATTGAAAAGGAGCTGGGGAAAAAAATCAACTTCGCAAAGGACAAAAACCAATTTACCTATACGGTAATCGATGAAAACAATGAAAAAGCAACCCACACCCTTTCAGTGGAAGACTCAAAATTCATTGTCAAACGGATGACCGAGCTGGCCCGGGAAGTTGCTGACAGCAATATGGAACTTTAAGGAGACACCTGTCATGAAAATATCAAACACCACTGCCAACTATATCAACCAGACCTATGCCAACCAGAACCAGGCTGCTGCCGGCCAGGCGCCAAAAACACCCAAGCCTGCCGACGAAATGCTGACAGACAGCATCAACCTGTCAGGCAAAACCCAGGATCTGCAGAAGATCTCCAAAGCCCTGGAAACCGAATCGACTGAACGCCAGAGTTATGTTTCAGACCTGAAACAAAAGGTTGAAACCGGACAATACAATGTCAACGCTGAAAAAGTCGCTGAAAAGATCGTCGGACAGTTCATGGATAATTTTGGATAGCAGCAAGTTTTACCCGGCATTTTTTTCTTCCCTTAGCGGTCCCCATTCCCCGACATCCACAACTCATTGGTATCATTCGTTTTTATTCTCTTTGCCCAGGCCTGAAACATGGCATGCCTTTTGCTTGTTGTAAAGGGTAAACAAGGAGGAGACATGAGCAACATCCATCACATAAATGAGTCAGGCCCCTACTTTGAGACCAATTCGTCCCAGGCCGGCAAGGCAAAACCGTCCGGCAAATTTGAAAATGCCCTGAGCCAGGCCCTTGGGCCGAAAGAGGGAAAATCAGAAGGTGTCGGTCCTGCCAGCGGTCTGACAGAGATCACTTCAGCTGAGCCCGGTCTTGTCAACCCCTCAGAACGCGTGTCAGGGAAAACCGATCAGCTTCTTGAAAAGCTTGACGCCTATTCCAACCAGCTTGAAGATCCGAGTATCCCTTTAAAAAGCATTGCCCCTGCTTTGGAAAAGATAAAGGATGATGCCGGTTCTCTTGAAAAGGAACTCAATGCACTGGCGCCTGAGGACGATTCCCTGAAACAGATCGCCTCCCAGACAGTGATCACGGCACAGACTGAATATCTGAAATTTCAGCGCGGCGATTATCTGCCGTAAAGCTGCTTCGCCCTGTCCCACATCTGATCCATCTCTTCGCGTGACAGGTCTTTGAGCGAACGACCGTCTTTATTCAGTTCCTGCTCCATGATGCGGAACCGTTCTTCAAATTTATGGGTGGATTCCGCAAGCGCCATTTCCGGATAAATCTTTGCAAACCGGGCCACATTCACAAGGGAAAAAAGAATATCACCGAATTCCATACCGGCTTCACGGGCATTGCCTTCCTTAAGGGCTGCCTGGAATTCATCAAGCTCATCTTTGGTGGTCTCTATGACCCCGTTGATGTCATCCCAGTCAAACCCCTGTTTAACTGCTGATTTCGAAATACTGAGAGCTTTGTCCAGTGCCGGCATCCCCTGAGGGATTCCGTCCATGGCAGACTTGGGTTTTGCCTTTTTCCCTTTTTTTTCCTCAGCCTTGATGGCAGCCCACTGTGCATGCAGCTGGTCTTCAGTGGAGACCTTGGCATCCTTGTAGACATGCGGATGGCGCCGGATCATTTTCTCAGCCACCTGTTCAATCACTTCAGACAGTTCAAAAGCCTTCTTCTCCTGAAATGTTTCAATAATAAACACCAGCTGAAACAGGACATCTCCGAGTTCTTCAACAATGTGATCGATATCGTTATGAATCAGGGCATCCCTGAGTTCATAGGATTCTTCAACAAGGCATTTGAACATGGTTTGTGCGGTCTGTTCCCGGTCCCAGGGACAGCCGTCATCCCCCCTGAGCCGCCGGACAATATCAAAGAGTGCGTCAATCGTTGTCAAAGGACTAAAAAAATCCTTCCAGCCGCTTTAAAAAATCTTTTTTGGTATTCTGAGAAACAAAAAGAGTCAGGGCTTTGGCGGTTTCAGCAATATAGGGAGAAAAAGTTGAATCGCGCAAGAAAGCGGTGTTTTTCGGTAAAAAGGTGGTGATCATGATAAAAAAGACCGACATGATCAAAAGGCCTTTGACTCCGCCAAACAAGAGGCCGAAAGTACGGTCCACCCAGCCCAGGAACACCAGTTTTAAAAACTTACGGATCAAAACGGAAATCAGGCTGACCACCACAAGGATGGCACAGAACAATACAAAAAAAGCGATCAGGTTCAATATGGTACTGTCGCTGACCCATTCCCGGGCATACACCGTCAACTGGGGATAGTAGGTATATGCACCGTAAAACCCGGCCACAACCCCCACAATGCCGGACACTTCACCGATCAGACCCTTGAAAAGTCCACGGATCAGACAAAATGAGATAACAATAATGACAACAATATCAAACGTGTTCATTTACCTGCTTTCCAAGATGAAAAAAGACTGGTTTTCAATAGCAATTAAGGCGTTTTATAGTCAAGATTTTTATTGACCTTTAACCAAATAAGTTGCACCCTATAGGCCATGAAAAATATCACGCTTCAAAACCTGGCACACACCCAGGCGCTGTTCGGGCATCACAACAACAATCTGGATAAAATCTGTGAAGCGTTTCATGTGCAGATCAACACACGGGGCAACGCGGTCTTGATTACAGGGAACCAGGAAGACGCTGAGCTGGCGGAAAAATTAATCCACCAGCTCTATGATCTGATCCAGGAGAATGTCGCACTTAATGAGGCAGATATTGATGCGGCAATTAATACTGTTAAAAACGACCACAACTCAACGATCAAGGATCTTTTTTCGACCACGATCTTCAAAACGGTTCGAAACAAGCCCATCACTCCGAGAAACCCTTCCCAGCAGCAATATGTACAGGCCATCAAAACGAGTGATATTGTCCTCTCCATCGGGCCGGCCGGCACCGGCAAAACCTACCTGGCCATGGCCATGGCCATGGCAGCCTTCTCAAAAGGAGAGGTGAAACGGATTATTCTGACCCGCCCGGCAGTTGAGGCCGGGGAAACATTGGGATTTCTGCCCGGTGACCTTGCCCAGAAAATAAACCCGTACCTCAGGCCGCTGTATGACGCGCTTTATGATATGATGGACTTTGAAAAGGCACAGGTTCTGATAGAACAGGAAACCATTGAAATTGCACCCATTGCATTCATGCGGGGAAGAACACTGAACAATGCGTTCGTCATCCTGGACGAGGCCCAGAACACCACATCCGAACAGATGAAAATGTTTTTAACCCGGCTCGGATACGGATCCAAAGCCGTGGTAACCGGTGACATCACCCAGGTGGACCTGCCCCGGGGGAAAAAATCCGGCCTGATTGAGGCCATGTCACTGCTCAAAGGGATCAAGGGGCTTGATTTTATTCATTTCAGCAAAAAGGATGTCGTCCGTCATAAACTGGTTTCTGACATAATAGACGCCTATGAAAAAAACCAAAACCGAAAGCAATCTTAAACAGGTAAATATCTTCCTGCTGACCAGCCCGGCTATTCTCTGGCTGATGCTGGCGATTGTCACCTTCTTATTCACCATCACCCATGAACCCGGCCGGAGTGTTGTTTCCTACACTTACGATATCGGAGACATTGCCTCGCGGGACATCAAGGCACCCAAAGATTTTTTTATTGAAGACAAGGCTGCGACCGAGCAGAAAAAGAGTGAGGCAAAAGCATCGGTCAAAATCGTCTATGATTTTGATGCCACGCTGAAGAAACGGATTTTTTCTGATATTGAAAATGCCATGAAAATCCCCAGGCAGCTTTTCACAGCATCTGAAGCCTCCGGAAGCAAAGAGCCACCCACCTTTGCAATGATCATGGAGACCAAACCGGCGTTTGAGGCAGCCCTTGGTCTCGATATTAAAAAAGATGCCTACTCCATTCTGTATAAATATAAATTTTCAACAGAGATTGAACAAAAAATCAAAACCATCATTGATGAAATCCTGACCAACGGCATTGTGGCCAATAAAGAGATTCTGCTCAAAGAATCCCACAAGGGGATTATCCTGAGAACCATCGGATCAAAGGATGAACGCCCGGTGACCAACCTGAAGGTTTTTCACGGTCCGGACCAGGCACTTCGGATGGTCCGGATTATTGGTGAACCGCTGCTGAAAACTGTTCACTACAATCTCTCCAACCTGATCGTCGACCTCTCCCAGCGGCTGCTGCTGCCCAATATCACCTTGAACAAGAACGAAACTGCCCGGAGAATCAAAGCGGCTGAGCAGCAGATCAAACCCATCCTCTACCAGATCAAAGCTGGAGAAATGATCCTCAGAGAAGGGGAACGGGTGGACAAGATACACCTTGTCAAGCTCACAGCGCTCGAAGAACAGGTAGAGCAGAAAGACCTGTTTATCACCCGAACCGGTATTGCACTGATCACGTTTTTATCCATCCTGGTGCTGTATCTGCTTTTTTTAAAAGACCATCCCAAACTGAAAACCGCACACAACAAACACATCCTCTTTCTTTCCGCAGGACTGGTACTCTACCTGACCGTGGCCAAACTGGCGGTATACCTGGCACAAAGTGCCACCCCCCAGGTGGTATGGGACCTGTCAACCATCTCATACTTCATGATTATTCCCATTCCTGCGGCTGCCATGGTGACCTGCCTCTTTCTCGGGTTTGACGTGGCCCTGGTCTTTGGCATCATCCTCTCGCTTCTGACCAGCCTTTCTTTTTCAGGCAGTCTTGAAGTCTTTTTGTTTTTCTTTCTTTCCGGAACCTCTGCCGCTTTCTGGATCAAAGAGCGGCAGGAACGAAGCAATTTTATCGTTGCCGGTTTCAAGCTGGCCCTGTTTAATTCTCTCCTGGCTGTTTCCCTCGGATTTTACTCTCTGGCGCAGCCAGACCTGATGATCCTGGCCAAGGAGATGATTCTGGCCTTCTGCGGCGGCCTCTTTTCCGCCACTCTGACCATCGGCTTCACACCGCTTATCGAGGTTCTTTTTGATTATTCCACAGATTCCAAGCTGCTGGAATTCTCAAATCTGGACCGGCCGTTGATAAAAAAACTGATGATCGAAGCCCCGGGGACTTACAACCACAGTATCATTGTGGCCACCCTTGCGGAGGCAGCTGCCTCCGCCATCAATGCCAGCAGCCTCAAAGCCAAGGTAATGGGATATTACCACGACATCGGCAAACTGGATAAAACCCTGTATTTCATTGAAAATCAGGCAGACGGCAAAAACAGGCACGATAAATTGTCGCCCTCCATGTCTGCCCTGATCCTGACCGGCCACGTCAAAAAAGGCGTTGAAATGGCCAAAAAATATAAACTGGGAAAAGAAATTATCGAAGGGATCATCCAGCACCACGGCACATCCCTGATCAAGTACTTTTACCAGAAAAGCCTGAAAAGCGGAAATGCCTCTGTCAAGGAAGAGGATTTCAGATATCCCGGCCCCAAACCCCAGAGCCGGGAAGCTGCCATCGTCATGCTCGCGGATGTTGTTGAGGCTGCCGTCAGGGCGCTTGAACGGCCGACCCCTGCAAGGATACAGGGACGGGTAAAAGAATTGATTAATGACATTTTTGCCGACGGTCAGCTCGAGGAATGCGACCTGACCCTCAAAGACCTTCATGATATCGCCAAAAGCTTTAATAAGATCCTGACCAGTATTTATCACAGCCGTATTGAATATTCGGATAAATCCCAGGAAAAGAAAAAAGAAAAAAATGGAACAACCAACGATACTGATCGACAATCAGCAAGAAAAGATCATTCCAACGGACATCATCCGCCAAAAGACAAAACAGATCTTAAACGCCTTGGGTTATAACCGGCACGAGATCTCCATCGTGCTGACCGATGATGACACCATCCGGAATCTGAACAGGCAATTCCGGGGCATTGACAAACCCACCAATGTCCTGGCGTTTTCCATGCAGGAAGGGGCTTACGGGGACATTTCTCCGGGCCTGCTGGGCGATCTGGTCATTTCCTGTGAAACAGCCCGGAAAGAAGCTGACACTGCCGGGGTGAGCCTTATCCAGCGGATGAGCCAGCTCCTGGTCCACGGCACCCTTCATCTGGCCGGATACGATCATGAAACCGATGACCGGGATGCCCGGAAAATGGAAGAAAAAAGCCTGGCCCTGATACGTCTGATTGAAGAGAATACCAGTTTAGATGCATTTTAATTAAGGAGGTAAAGACCAATGGCCCGACTTGCTGTAAACGTGGATCATGTGGCAACCCTTAGAGAAGCCAGAAAAGCCCGCTACCCGGAGCCTGCCGCAGCTGCCGTTGCCGCGGAAACTGCCGGTGCAGACGGCATCGTGGTTCACTTGCGCGAGGATAGAAGACACATTAATG
>CAZLNA010000040.1:0-10462 GCA_964560485.1 uncultured Desulfobacula sp.
GGACCAGTCTATTAAAACGAAGATCGTTACAGACCCGGCACTCTGTCAGGGCTGCGGACTGTGCATGTCCACCTGTCCCCAGGAAGGCATCAAGGTTCACGGCTTTACCCAGGAACAGCTCATGGCCCAGGTCCGGTCTGCTGTTGAAAAAAACGGAATGGAGGAGCAAAGATGAGCGCAGCGTTTGAGCCTGTCATCATCGGATTTCTCTGCAACTGGTGTTCGTATACCGGTGCTGACCTGGCCGGGGTGGCACGGCTTCAGTATCCGCCGAATTTACGGCCCATCCGGGTGATGTGCTCGGGCATGGTCCATCCGGATCTGGTTATGGAAGGATTTCTTGCCGGTGCAGACGGGGTGATCATCATGGGATGCCATCCTGGATCGTGTCACTACTTCGAAGGCAATGTCAAGGCAGAAGCCCGGGCTGAAATTATCCGGACCGTTCTGGCAGAGGCGGATATCAATCCTCAGCGGTTCAAGCTCCAGTGGATATCATCGGCTGAGGCGTCTGTCTTTGCAGAAGAAATTACAGGATTCACCCGGACCATCAAACAGCTGGGCCCGTATCAGACAGAACAGACAGCCTCCAATAAAGAAAGACAGATATGACAGCAGTTGAAAATAAAGACGGCGCATCATCAACAGGGATCATCACCATTGAACCCTATGAAATCGGGATCGGCAACCGCCACCCTCTCAAGGATATGGCCAGAAAAATGCTGCCCAAAAGCGGCAGTATTGATGCCTGCCTGAACTGCGGGGCCTGCTCTTCCGGATGCCCTGCCTCGGGACTGGCCGGAATGGATCCCAGAAAATTTGTCCGCAAGATCTCATTGGGCATGGACAGCGAAATCATGCAGAGCAACTGGGTCTGGATGTGCACCACCTGTGACCGGTGTGTCCATGTCTGCCCCATGAAAATTGATATCCCGAAACTGGTTTCCATGGTCCGCAGCCAGTGGCCGGATGATAAAAAACCCGAAGGCATTGTCGAAGACTGTCGAAAGGCATTATCCAGTGAATCCTGCTCCACCCGCGGTACTGATCCGGATGAATGGCGGTTTATTGTTGAAGATGTAGCTGATGATGTCCGCCAGCTCCAGCCCGGATTTGAGAGCCTTGAGGTCCCCATAGACAAAAAAGGGGCCACTCTCTTTTTAAACCAGAGTTCAGAAACACCGTTGAAAGAGCCAGAAGAAATGCCGCCATTGTGGAAGATTCTTCACCTGGCTGAAGCGGACTGGACCTTCGGGTCAAAGGGATGGGCAGCTGAAAATTTCGGCATGTTCCTGGCAGACCGGGATGCATGGGAACACATTGCCCGCAAAAAAACCAGCGCACTTGAAGCGCTGGGCTGCAAAGTCATGCTCAATACCGAGTGCGGCCATGATTTTCTGGCAGCCAAGCGGGGCCTTGAAAAATTTAAAATCCCTCACTCCTTTGAGATCCGCAGCATCATTGAGTATTATGCCAAATGGATCCGGCAGGGCCGGCTGAAAATCAGCTCAGACTGGAACCTTGATCTGAAAGTCAAATTTACGGCGCAGGACCCCTGCCAGCTGGTGCGCAAAGGGTATGGAGATTTTCTGGCCGACGAATTCAGATTCATTATCAAAGAAGCAGTGGGCGAAGAAAATTTTATTGACATGCACCCCAACCGGTCCAATAATTATTGCTGCGGCGGCGGCGGTGGCGCCATGTTCTCGGATTTCAAGGAAGAACGCCTGGCTTACGGCCGGATCAAAGTGGAGCAGGTGCTCCAGACCGAGGCGTCCTACTGCATCACGCCCTGCAACAATTGCCATGGCCAGCTCACGGATTTAAGCCGTCACTATAATGCCAGATTCAGATCCGTACACCTCTGGACCATCATGTGCCTTGCCATGGGTATCCTCGGAGAGAATGAACGCAAATATTTAGGTGACGATCTGGAAAGGGTGGGGTTAAAATAGATGGATCACCAGGTAAAAACATTCTTCAACTTAATCCAGGAAGTTCAAAAACCCGGCCTGTGTTACCGCTGCGGCGGCTGCGCCGTCTTCTGCACCGCCATCAACTACGGCGCTCTGGTCATCGATAAAAACGGGCGGCCAGCCTACGGCGATATCGAAAAATGTATTGAATGCGGCCTGTGCTATTCCATCTGCCCGGAAATCAAGGATCTGGACGAAGAAACCAAACGGCAGGCAGCCTGGAGCGAACCCATTGGACGGGTGATTGAAACCACTGTGGTCCGGGCGTCTGACCCGGAGCTGCGCACCCAGGCCAGTGACGGCGGTGCGGTCACCGCACTGCTGCTCCATCTTTTTGACAGGAACCGGATTGACGGTGCCATTATTTCTCGATCTGTGGGAAAATTTCAGCGTCAGCCCTTTCTGGCCACCACGCGGGAAGAAATCAAATCTGCGCCCGGCATGTTTCTGGATACCTCCCATGGGATGGAACGGTTCAGCGACGCGTATATGACCTTTTCCACCATTGAAGAATTCGACCCCATGATCAAAAAAGGCCTGAAACGGGTCGCGCTGGTGGGCACCCCCTGCCAGATCAAGGCATTGAGAAAAATGAAGGTCATGCATCTTGTGCCTTCGGATGCGATAAAAGTCTGTTTTGGGCTTTTCTGTTCAGGCAATTATTCTTTCGGCCCGGAAGACCAGCAGAAGCTGGCCAGACTGGCCGATATCCACTGGAAAGATGTTGAGCGGATCAATATCAAGGAAGAGCTGATCATAACGCTTACCTCAGGGGAAAAGAAAACACTTGACCTGGCAGAGCTCGATTTTATGAAGCGGTTTGCCTGCCATTATTGCGCAGACTATTCTGCTGAATTTTCAGACATCTCTTTCGGGGGGATCGGTGCTGAGAGCGGCTGGACAACAGCCATCACGCGGACACCTCTTGGCCGTGCCATCCTGGCTGACGGCAGAAGCATGGGCAGTGTGGACCAGTTCAGCGTTAAAGATAATCCGGAATTCGCCTCTTATGCCCTTGCACAGGTCAGGAATGCCTCTTTTGTCAAAAAGAAAAATGCCCGGTACAAGCGCAGAACCCTGAAAAACGATCCGGTCCAGGTCCAGATATAAGGGGCTGTCCTACCAGATTTCCGGGTATGCCACATCCACAAAGCTGGATTCCATTTTGTGCTTATGGTCGCGTTCCATTGCAGCCAGATCAAGAAATACCGCTTTCAGATCCGGATCATCACAATTTGCAGCCAGGGACGTATACTTTTCCATGGCAGCCTGCTCATTTTTCATGGCAATGGCAATGGCGTCTTTCAGGTTCATGTTTTCGTCCACCATGGGCATATCAATGGTTTCAGACACATGGAAATCTTTTGCCGTATCAAAACCTGCCGATTTAACCCGGTTCTCTTCCAGCATGCGGGTCAGCATTGCCTCATGCCCGGCCTCTTCCCTGGCGAAATTGGCGAACAATTCTTTTAGATAGTCATCTTTGATCCGGTTTGACACATCAGCATAAAATTTACGAGCTGCAATCTCTCCCTCGATTGCTTCTGAAATGACCTGTTTGTATTTTTCAAGATCCATTCAATCCCTCCGCACCTAATTTGAGTTAGCCTTTTTCTGAAACGGTTTTTTATCGCCATCATACCAGCGCGCCCGCGTATATACAATAGGTGCAAAAAGGGCTTGGCCGGAATATTTCCCAAAACACTTTTTTTATTTTTTTTTGAACCTGTTTAATGCAAGTTTAAATTGTGCCATCACCAGGCACCGAGCCTTTTTCCCACTGACAGGCCACAAAATGGATCCTGATTTTTTTTGTAAAAAAACAGATTGTTGGGAAAAAAAATGTTAAAAAGGGTGTTGACAAACCTGAAAAAAGTGTGCTTAAGTGTTTCGCACAGTTTGCACAAATTGCATAAAAGGCACATGGGGACCGGATGCAATGGCCTGTGCCAGCCGGCGCATCCGGTCTTCAGCCGACTGAAAAAAAAAGGACACGATCCATGGAAACAGACATTTATAGTAAAAAACATCTGATTTTCGGCTGCGGGAACATTCTGTTCGGCAATGACGGGTTTGGGCCTGAGGTGGTCAGCTATCTCACTGCCAGCTACGCCATTCCCGGTGATGTCCTCGCACTTGATGCCGGCACTGGAATCAGGGACTATATCTTTGACCTGCTGCTCATGGAGAACAAACCTGAAACGGTCATCATTATCGATGCCGTGACAATGCCCGGGAAAGAACAGGGAGAACTCTTTGAAATTGACCTGCCCAGCGTGCCCAGGGAGAAAATGGCGGATTTCTCACTTCACCAGTCCCCTTCGTCAAATCTTCTTGCACAGCTTGTTGAGCAGGGTGTGAATGTCAGGGTTCTTGGCATGCACACAGCTTCCATTCCCAATACCATTGACCCGGGCCTGAGCCCTGAAGCCAAAAAAGCAGTTCCTAAAGCTGCCGAATGGATCATCAGGGAATTAAAAGACCTTCAACAGCACCATTTAATGAACGCATGAAAGAGGTAGCTATGGCAGACAAACCCATTGGTTCAGTATTAGTTGCAGGTGGCGGCATATCAGGAATTCAGGCCGCCCTGGATCTGGCAGATTCCGGATTCTATGTTTACATGATCGAAAAAAGCAGCGGCATTGGCGGGGCCATGTCCCAGTTGGACAAGACCTTCCCCACCAATGACTGTGCCATGTGAATTGTTTCACCCAAGCTGGTTGAGTGCGGTCGGCACTTAAACATTGAGTTACTTACACTTTCACAGATAGATGACATCCAGGGCACGGAAGGCGATTTCTCAGTCACCGTCACCCGCCAACCCCGTTTCGTTGAAGAAGAAAAATGTATTGCCTGCGGACTCTGCGCAGAATCCTGCCCTAAAAAAGTCGACGATGAATACAATCAGGGCCTGAACAAACGCAAGGCAGCCTATATCAAATACGGCCAGACCGTGCCGTTGAAATATGCCATTGACCCCAAGAACTGTATTTTTCTGACCAAAGGCAAATGCGGCCTTTGTGTAAAAGTCTGTCCCACCGGGGCCATCAACCATGAAATGAAACCGGAAACCCTGACCCTTAACGTGGGCTCAGTGGTCCTGGCACCGGGCTTCAAACCCTTCAGCCCGGCCGGTATTGATTACTACGGATACGACGAGATCCCCGATGTGGTCACCAGTTTTGAATATGAACGGATGCTGGCCGCTTCCGGCCCCACCATGGGCCACCTTGAAACCTCAGACGGCCGGGAACCTGAAAAAATTGCCTGGATCCAGTGCGTGGGCTCGAGAAATGCCAACGGCACCAAAAACGGATACTGCTCAGGTGTCTGCTGCATGTATGCCATCAAACAGGCAGTAATGACACAGTCTCACCTGGCAGAAGGCAGCGAACAGACCATTTTCTACATGGATATCCGGACCCCGGGTAAAGAGTATGAAAGATATTATGAGTCTTCAAAACAAAAAGGGGTCAATTATGTCAAGGCCCGTCCTCATACACTGTTGAAAGGGCCTGACGGCAAGGGTGTAACCATGGACTGGGTGGACGAAACCGGGAAGACCCATCAGGAAGACTTTGACATGGTCGTCCTTTCCATCGGTCTTGAATCCCCTGAAGATGCCCATGCACTGGCTGACAAGGTCGGATTTACGCTGGATGCTCACGATTTTGCTGAAACCAGCAGCTTTGCGCCGGTTTCAACAGACCGTTCCGGCATCTATGTCACCGGTGTTTTCCAGGCTCCCAAAGCCATTCCCCAGTCTGTTACCATGGCTTCATCAGCAGCCGCAGAAGTCAAGGCGCGCCTGGCCAGTGCCAGGGGCACACAGACCATTGAGAAAAAATTCATTGAAGAATTTGATATTACCGACCAGGATACCCGGATCGGTGTATTTGTCTGTTCCTGCGGCACCAATATTGCCTCAGTGGTAGATGTCAAGGAAGTCGCCATCTATGCATCCACACTGCCTGGCGTCGTATACACCGACAACAACCTGTTTACCTGCTCGGCTGACACCCAGGATCTGATTGCAAAAACAATTAAAGAAAAAGAACTCAATGCTATTGTCATTGCCGCCTGTTCGCCGCGGACCCATGAACCGCTCTTCCAGGAAACCCTCCAGGGAGTCGGCCTGAACAAGTATATGGTGGAAATGGCTAACATCCGGAACATGAATGCCTGGGTACACCCCAAGGAGCCCGAACTGGCCACTGCAAAAGCCAAGGACCAGGTTCGCATGGCAATCGCCAAAGTAATGAGAAACAAACCGCTGGAAGATATCGAAGTAAATATCACACCAAAGGCCCTGGTGGTCGGGGCAGGCATCTCAGGCATGAGTGCTGCTGAGAACCTTGCCGAGCAGGGATATGAAACCATCATCATCGATAAAGCCAAAACCATGGGCGGTATCGCCGCCGGTCTCACTACCACCTGGAAAGGTGAACCCATCAACGAATATGTTGAAAAAATGAGACAAAGCGTGATGGCCAACGATAAAATCAAAGTCTATACAGACACCACATTGAATGCGGTATCCGGCTTCATGGGCAGTTTTACCGGTGAACTCAATATCAGCGGCGAGCCCGAGTCCATTGAATTTGGAACCGCTGTTCTGGCCACCGGCGGAAAGGAATATCAGCCCAGCGAATACCTTTACGGTCATGATGAACGTGTGGTGACCCCGCTTGAATTCAATGCCATGATCTCATCAGAGTCTGAATTCATCCCGCGGATCAAATCCACTGTGTTCATTCAATGTGTCGGTTCCAGAAACGAAGACCGTCCGTATTGTTCAAGAATCTGCTGCACGCAGTCTGTCAAAAATGCGGTCATGCTGAAAAAGAACAATCCAGACATGGATATTTTCATCCTCTACCGTGACATCCGGACTTACGGCGACAAGGAACTGCTGTTCAAGGAAGCCAGAGATCTCGGTATCATATTTATCCACTATACGCCTGAAGACCGGCCTGAGGTCCAGAAGGGAGATACAAGCCTCGTTGTAACCGCTTTTGATCCGGTATCCCAGATGCGCGTCCAGATCGATGCTGATCTGGTCTATCTCTCCACTGCGGTTGTCCCCAACGAAACAGGACCTTTTGTGGAAATGTTCAAATGTTCAGTCAATGCTGATGGTTTTCTCATGGAATCCCATCCCAAGCTGAAACCGGTTGATTCCAATGTAGACGGAGTTTTCCTGGCCGGTACCTGCCACTATCCCAAACCAGTGGACGAAGCGGTTGCCCAGGGTAAGGCAGCTGCATCAAGAGCCGGTGTCATCCTGTCCCAGAAAACCATGAAACTCGATGCCATCAAATCTGCCGTGACCCACAATTGTGACGGCTGCGCGCTCTGTATCGACCTGTGTCCTTACAATGCCATCAGCCTTATTGAATACACGGATCCGGATAACAAACGCCACCGGAAGATCAAAACCGAGCAGGCCCTTTGCAAAGGCTGCGGCATCTGTGCCGCCACCTGTCCCAAAGAAGGCGTGATCGTCAACGGATTTACCCTGGGGCAGCTCAGGGCCCAGGTGGATGCGATCCTGGAACAAACCGATTCATAAAAAGGAAACTAGACATGTCAGACAATTATGAACCTAAAATAATCGGATTCTTATGCAATTGGTGCTCCTACGCCGGCGGCGACCTTGCCGGGGTGAGCAGGCTTGAATACCCGTCCAATATGAAAGCCATCCGGGTGATGTGCTCAGGCATGGTCCACCCGGACCTGGTGGTTGACGCCTTGAAAAAAGGCGCCGACGGGGTTATGGTGATGGGGTGACATCTCGATGAATGTCATTACCAGGTAGGTAATTACAAAGCCCAGTCCCGACACGAAATGATCAAGCTGCTGCTCGAAGATCTTGGCATTGACCCGAAACGGGTAGCCCTTGAATGGGTATCCGGCGCAGAAGCACCACGCTTTGCTCAGAAAGTTTCCCAGTTTACTGAACAGATCAAAGCCCTTGGTCCGAACCCGCTCAGCAAAAAAGACAAGGAGATGCAAGCATGCCTGTAAAAGTTGCCGCAGACTGGCTCAATTCCTGTTCAGGCTGTGAAGTCGCCATTCTCAATCTCGGAGAGACCCTGCTGGCCCTTCTGCCGGAGCTCGATTTTGTTCATATTCCGGTACTGATGGATCATAAGCACTTTGGTCAACTCGGTGAAAAAACGGAAATTGATATCCCGGAAGCCACGGTCGGTATTCTCACCGGCGGTATCCGAAATGACGAACATCTTGAAGTAGCGCATGAAATGCGTAAAAAATGCCAGGTTCTTATTGCCATGGGAACCTGTGCCACCCATGGCGGCATCCCGGCCATGATCAACAGCTATTCCAACCAGGAACTGTTTGACCGGTATTATTCCACAGAAAGCACAGACAGCGGTGCAAGCGTCCCAACAACCGGCATCTCCGAGCTGCTGGACCGGACCTATGCCCTGGACGAACAGATCAAGGTGGATATCCTGCTGCCTGGCTGCCCGCCCCACCCGGACCATATTGCCACGGCAATACTCGCACTGCTGAAATCTGAAAAGCTCGAACTGCCGTTCAGAAGTGTTTGTGACACCTGCCCCACCATCCGGGAAGGCAAAGGGGAAGTCACCCAGCTGAAGCGTCACCTGACCCGGCCGGAATTTGACCCGGATCAGGGTGAAGATCAGATGCGCTGTCTTCTGGAACAAGGTTATGCCTGCATGGGACCGGTCACCCTGGCCGGCTGTTCCGGTAACAGCGGACATGCGCCCCGCTGCATCAGCGCAAGGGTTCCCTGCAGGGGATGTTACGGACCGGTAAAACCGGACGGCAACCAGAAACTTGATTTTTTAAATGCCCTGGCCAGTAATAATATTGACATTGGCAGCCTTCCTGAACGGGACAGCCTGCTGCGGTTTTCCGGCGCACACAACCGGTTGGTCTGCAAATCACAAAGGTAGGATAAAACATGGGAAAAACAATCAATATTCAACCGCTGTCCCGAATTGAAGGGCATGCGAATATCAAAATACAGCTGGATGACAACGGCAATGTTGACAGCGCCGTTACGCATTTCAACAGCATCAGGGGATTTGAAAAGTATGTCCAGGGCAAACCTGCCGAAGAAGTCACACGCATCGTCACCCGAATCTGCGGCATTTGCCCTTGGCATCATCACCTGGCATCCACCAAGGCAGTCGACGCCTGTTTCAGCGCTGAGGTCGCTCCGGCCGGTCATATCCTGAGGGAATGCATGCAGAATATGGCCCAGATCAATGACAAAATTCTGCATTTCTACTTTCTGGCTGCACCGGATTTTGTCATGGGCCCGGATGCGGACTACTCAGTCCGGAACGTCATCGGTATTGCCCAGGCAGCTCCGGATCTGGCCAAACAGGTCATCCAGATGCGCCAGCTTGGTCAGATGATGATGGAAAAATTTGCCGGCAAGGTGATTCATCCCATTGCCGCTGTCCCGGGCGGGTTTTCCAAGCCCATGAGTGAAAGCCAGCGCCAGAGCCTGCTGGATGACACTGAAAAACTGTTTGAGTTCGCCAAGTTCACCATCAATCATGCCAAGGAAAACATCTTCCCCAATTACCTGGATGAAGTGACCAGCCTTGGGACCATCACCACCGGTTTTATCGGCACGGTGGGTGAAAACGGGTCCTTGAATTTCTATGACGGTGATATCCGGCTCATGAAGCCCGACGGAACCTATCAGGATTTTCATGATTCAAAATACCTTGATCATATTGGCGAATATGTCACAGATGTTTCCTACGGGAAATATCCCTATGCCAGAGCCTGGGATGAAGGTTTTTCAATGGATTTAGATGCCCCTAAAGGGATCTACCGTTCCAACTGCCTGGCCCGGATCAATATCTGTGATGAGATATCCACTCCGATGGCCCAGGCTGAGCTTGAAGAATTCAGGAAAAATTTCGGCCGGCCCGCACAGCACACCCTGCTCTACCACTGGGCCAGACTGATTGAACTGGTCTATGCCTGTGAAAAAACCAAGGAACTGCTCATGGATCCGGCGATTGTCGGCAAAGACACCCGCTTCGATGTAACACCGAAAGCCGGCAGGGGGGTCGGCCATGTGGAAGCTCCCCGCGGGACACTGATCCATGATTATACCACGGACGATGACGGCATGATTGTATCTGCCAACCTCATCGTGGGAACGACCCATAACCTGGCCCCCATCAGCATGAGCGTCGAACAGTCGGCCAGAATGCTGATCAAGGACGGCCAGATTGACGAAGGCATATTGAATAAGGTGGAGATGGCGGTCCGCGCCTACGACCCCTGAATCTCCTGTGCCACGCACCGCCTGGATGGCGGTCCTGTTGTCGGCCTGGACATTGTTAACAGCGCCGGGAACATTATCTACAGCAACACATAAACCGGTTTTTTTCTCATTTCTGAAACAGGTTTATTCCTCCTAAGAGCGGAGGGGGTATTTTGGCTATCCCCCTCCGCACTTAATA
>CAZLNA010000041.1:0-10444 GCA_964560485.1 uncultured Desulfobacula sp.
TATCAGAACGGCAATGTCATACATGTTCAATGATCCGGTATGAAGATAGAGATACCCCACACCGAGCAGGTAAAAACTCGCGCCGATAACACCGACAATGACATAGTTCAAGGCTGCCAGCGGTCCCCGGTCCCTGTCGCCAAGGCCCACCATGGCATAGCTGGTCAAAGAGGTGATTTCAATAAGTACGTAGAGGTTGAAAAGGTCCCCGGTCGCTGTCACACCAAGCAGGCCGGTGACAAACATCATGTAAATTGTGTAGAAGGAGGCAACCCGGTCACTGGTTTCAACTTCGACGCTCTGGTAACTGGCAATCAGATTCAACAATGCAATGGAACTGATCAAAACCAGTACCATGGCATTGAGCAGATCTATCCTCAGCTCGATCCCCATGGGCGGTGCCCACCCAGCCATTCGGTACTGGAGGTCACCGGTCCCCATTACCTGGATCATCACCATCACTGCAGATACTGTTGACACAATCATTCCCAGTAATGCGGCAGTGTATGCATATTCCTTTTTTATCCATGCAAAGAGGCTGGCAAAAAGCCCGGCAATCAAAGGGGCGATAACAATTAGCGCAGGTGCATTTTCCATAATTTATTCTTCCGACAATCGCATTCTCAGTTCATCTTCTTCAAGGGTCTGGTATCGCTGGTAGACCCTTACCGCCAGCGCCATGGCCACACCGAATGTGGCTACGGACACAACAATGGCTGTCAGCATCAGGACATGGGGGAGCGGGTTGATGTAATCTGCTGCATGAATGGCATGATGCAGATCACCGTGCCCGCCGTGCGCGGATTCAATGATGGGAATGGTCGCATCCCGCTTGTAGCCGATGGATACATAGAAGAGTATAATGGCGGTCTGAAAGATATTCATCCCCACCAGTTTTTTTATCATATTATTTTTTGCAATCATGGCATAAAGCCCGATCATCATCAAAATAACATAGAGCCAGTAATTATATTTTCCCACAATCAGGGGCACAAGATCAGTCATCGTATTTTCCTATAACCCTTCATGATGTCTGCCTTCAGAGACAATATTGATATACAGGATTGCCATAACCGCAGTAACAGCAATGCCCACACCGATTTCAACCCCAAGCATGCCGAGCCCTCTGACATGGTGAGGATCCCAGACCAGAGGTTTCAATTTTTCATAATCAAGAAAGTTTCCGCCCATCACCATGCAGACCACCCCGATACCCACGTATAAGATGACCCCGATAGACGCCAGAACACCAAGCACTTTTTCCTTGATCCGTGCTACAAGCGTTTTTAAATCGTAGGAAATGGCCAGCAGAATAAGACTTGAACCAAAAATAACACCGCCCTGAAAACCGCCGCCGGGTGAAAAATCGCCATGGGATACCACATAGAGTGCATAGATCTGGATCATGGGAATAATGATCCTGCAAACCGTCTTGATGACAAGATCCGGGGGTACATAGTCCCTGTCTATATGGGCAAATTCTTTGCTGTTTTTAATCTGTTTGTCATTGTCTTTCACATGAAGCAGAATGCCTGTGGGCGTATGGATGTAATATCGCTGCTGCTTTCTGCGATAATCACGCAGTAACAGAAAACAGGCCAGGCCGGCACAGAAAATAACCGCAGTCTCAAACATGGTGTCGTATCCTCTGTAATCTGCGAGTACTGCTGTGACAAGGTTTGGGACATGGGTGTCGTCCATGCCTTGTTCAATATAGTAATTTGACAGATGTTCGCTGGCTGGTGAGTGCGGATCTCCCCAGTCCGGAAAATCCATGGTGCCGTAAAGCAGAAGCCCGCCAGTGAGTATAACAATGATCAAACCAAATAATTTCAATCTTTTGTCCTCCTCGATGTTCTAAAAACAGCGGCAACAAAAAATACCGTGCTGACGCCGGCGCCAACCGATGCTTCGGTAAAAGCGACATCCACTGCTCCCATAACTGCCCACAGCAGACACATCATGAACGAATACGCACCGAAAAGGATGGCAGTCCCCAGCAGGTCTTTGACCGCTATTGCACCGATGGCACAGATGATAACAAATGTCAGAACCAGAAGGTCAATAAGCCAGATCATGATCAACCCTTTTCCTTTTTCTTTGTCCAGTGACGCAGCCCGGCCCGCATGCCTGCATCAACAATTGAATGGGTTGCAGTCGGACTGGAAAGAAAGACAAAGAAGATAATCATACAGATTTTCATGGAAACCAGGAATGTGGCCAGGGAAAAATGATGCAGGTTATAAACGGCAAGACCGATGGCCATGGCCATGATACCCAGGGTATCGAGTTTGCCTGCAGGATGGAGCCGTGTATAAAACCCGGGCATCCGGATAATCCCGACAGCACCGCCTATAAAAAACAGAAGGCCGGTGACCAGAAAAAATATGGATATAGCATTAATAATCATGTCATCCTCTGTGTCGCTTAATCAAAAAAGGACTCTTCGTAGAGCCCTTTACGTTTATGGAAATACCGGGAGGCCGCCAGAACAGCGACAAAATTCAGGATGGCATATGCCAGGGCAATATCGATGAACATGTCTATCCGGCCGAACAGAAAGCCTATCAGGAGCAGCAGTGCAACGGTTTTACTGCCAATGGCATTCACCCCGATCAGCCGGTCGAGAACCGTTGGGCCGAACAATGCCCGGTACATGGACACGAGCATGAGCACACACAGCCCCAACGCGATACAGATAAAAAACGTGGTCATATTTTTTCTCCAAAAATACGTGCGACTTTTTCAAGCATTACCCCGGGCAGGGCATCAGCCGATTTTTTGTCTATGGCATGCACACGGAAAACACCGTCCGGGTCAGCCGTGATAGTGATCGTGCCGGGTGTCAGGGTGATGGAGTTGGCCAGGGTGGTAATCGCGATATCAGATTTTAAATTCGTGTGAAAAGTAATGATCTGCGGATCAATGATCTCTTTCATCCTGGGATGAAAGGCGATGTAGATCAAATGAAAATTCGCTTTGACGATTTCCATTACCAGCCACGGAATATACCGGCAGAACTTGAAGAAGATACCGATATACATGGGTTCAAGCCCAGGCAGCAGCAGATCGTAAAAATAAAATGCCACCAGAAAACTCGAGATCACGCCAAGGATTAACAGCAGGGGATCAAAATTCCCGGACAGAACAATCCAGGTTATCATCATCATCAAAAATGTGATTAAAAAAGAACCAATAGCTTTTAACGGTGAAGTGCTGGCCGGTTCCTGCCGGTCATTGGGACCGCTCTTGGATGGTGCCACAGAACTCTCCTAAAAAATCAAAAGTTAAACTTACAACCTCTTTACTTTTTATCGACACCATATAATTTGGTCAGTTTTCCATACAGCTTGGACACCACTCCTTTTTTCTGGGAATTTCCCTGAGCTTCGCCGGCCTGGCCGGACGATTGTTCCAGTTGCGTTTTATACTCATTGGCCGCCTGGATCGTCTGGATCAACGTTTCCATATCAACAGGTTTTGACAGGAATTTAAAGGCATTGTACTTCCCACTTTCCAGGGCTTTTTCAACGTCGCCGTGTCCGGTCAGGACAATGCACGGCAGATTGGGCTGCAGCTTTTTCAACTGCCGTTGAACTTCAATTCCGTCGATTCCCGGCATCTGAAGGTCCACCACTGCCACGTCAAAATCCTCTTTGGAGGCAGCATCAACGCCTTCTTCACCTGAAAAAGTCGTGGTCACATCAAAACCGTCAAGGACGAGCCGTTTTGCCAAATAATTTAAAAACGTCTGTTCATCGTCGATGAAAAGCAGTTTCATAACACATCCTTAGATTTACACTTTTATTCAAGAAAATGTTCACCCTATCAGAAGTTTTTTCGGCCGTCAATAGCCATAATTGACAAAAATCAACCTAATTTCTGTCTATCTGGAATAATCAAACAGGGGAAGATGGATTTATCCGCCATATGTTTCGTAATAGACCCTGTCCAGCGTTCCAGGAGCGCTGCTTTCTCACTTGAGCCGAGAATTACCATGGACGCCTGATATTCCCGTGCCGCTTTTTCAATCTCTTTTTGCGGGTTGCCGACGTAAACGTGGGGCTTGGCATTGATACCGGCATTTTCAAAATCATCACAAAGATTGTCCAATTGCCTGCGCTGATCTTTTCTGACTTTTTGTACAGCATGGCTGTCCTTGCTTTTCAGAGCGCTTTCCTTTAATACGTGCATCACATGAAGCTCACCGATCACTGAACCAAATCCTTTGATACAGGCATTGGCCCTTTCAGCGGATCCTTTCCAGTTGGTGGCAAAGAGCGGGCGCTCAAACAATTTTTCGGGCAGGATATTATCTTCAGCCATATGTTTAAAAACGAGAACAGGAAGATCGGTCCGCCGGATCAGCTCTAATACGTCAGAGCTGGCATATAATTGTTCCAGCGGCCCTTTGTGGCTCCGTCCGATCACAATAAGGTCAGGTGATTCCTTTTCAACCACATTTAAAATTTCAGGAATCAGTGTTGAGACTTCAATATAGGCGCCCACCTCAAGCCCCATTTCAAAAAGATTCTCAGCCCAGTCAATAAACCGGATATTAGCGGTTTCCTTAAGCTTGACTTCCTCTTCTTTGAGATAGCCGCTGCCACGTTTAAGGGCCACTTTGTCTTTTTCTATGACGTTTAAAAATATAACGTGTTCCAGTGCCGAATCCGTAAGCACCAGCAAGGATTTGAGCGCATCATAACAAAGCTCTTCAAATTTTGTGACGAACAGCAGTTTATTTATCTCCATTGATTCCTCCGCATCGGTTTATCAGGTCATCGGTCCTCACCCGATGGCCTTTTTGACAGCCTCGGCAAGTTCTTCAGGTTCCACCGGTTTTTCAAGATAAATTTCAGGTTCAGGAACAGGCTGTGCCCCGAATTTGTCCAGGGCTTTCTGGGACTTTAAAAAGGAACGCAGAGCGATCCCGGTGAACATGATCACCGGAAGGTCCTTAAATTGATCATCTGTCTTAAGTTTATGATATAAGCGGATACCGCTGCCCCTTGGCATCAGCACGTCCAGGACAACCAGATCGGGTGATTCCTGCTCGATCAGTGCTTTGCCTTCAATTCCGTCTTTTGCAACCAGAGGCGTATACCCGTTTTCTTCAAGAACCGTGATAACAAACGATCTGACATCCTGATCATCATCAACCACAAGGACTTTCTTGGTCATGTTTTATCCTCCTTGGCCACTTCATCTGTCCTTTCATTTGTTTTTTCATATGGGAGTCTGATTGTAAAGGTTGATCCCTGATTTAAAACAGTATCCACAGATATGGTTCCTTTGTGCTCCTCAATCAATTTTCGGGTCACCAGCATACCCAGGCCGGTTCCCTTTCCGCCTTTTGAACTGAACATGGGATCAAACATCCGGTCCAATGTCTCTTCATCCATGCCACAACCGTTATCCGTTACTTCAAAGCAGACCCAGTCCGGTTCTTCCAGTGAGGTTGTCATATTCACCTGGTGTGTCTTGCTGGTATCCTCATCTTCAAGACAGGCGTCTATGGCATTACTGAGCAGGTTGAGCAGAGACCTGTGGATAGTCTGCGGATCTGCCATGATATCTGCGATGGCCGGATCAGTCTTGCAGTTTAATGTCACATTTTTGCTCTGGGCATATTCTTTTATTAAATCATAAAGATCATCAACGATCAGGTTGGGAGAACAGACCACAGGTTCCGGCATTCTGTTCTTTGAATACGTGAGAAGGTCCTGGGTCAGATCACTGACGCGTTTTATATTCTTTTTGATGGTCTCCCAACCGGTTTTGAACTTGTCCATATCATTTTTCTGGATCCCCACATCCACGACATAGCTGCCGCCTTTGAGTCCGATCAGTATATTTTTCACATAGTGGGCCAGTCCGCTGACGGTCTGGCCGACAGCTGCCAGCCGTTCTGTACGGACCAGTTCCTTTTCAAGAAGCTTAATATCTGTCAGATCCTGATAAAAGTGCACCAGGCCGACAAACCGGCCTTCTTCGTGAAGCACGCTGCAACTGTACCGCACCGGAACAGACCGGTTGTCCCCGGTATGAATCATATCTTCTTTCCAGGGCATGATCAGCTGTTTTGAGTCTTCTTTGGCCAGGTCACGGAATGCTTTGGCCACTTGAGGGGTATACAGGTCATCTATGGTTTTTTTGTTTAAAACATCCCTGGCCTTCTCTCCTGTAATCCGGACCGCTTCAGGATTGAACACCACCACTTTCCAGTTGTGATCAAAGGCCACAATGGCGTCGTTACTGCTTTTAATCAACAGCCGCTGAAAGTCTGAACGCCTGCGGATTTCTTCAGTGGCCTCTTCCACTTTCTGTTCAAGATTCTGGGTGTAATCTTCAAGCTTCTGGCGAATGGCAATTTTCTCTTTGGCACGTTCAAGTGCAATGGCCAGCGCCTCATCCCTGACCGGTTTATTGATATAATCACTTGCACCGAGCTGAAGCGCGGTAATGGTTGAGTCAATATCACCGTGTCCCGTGACTATGATGACCTCTTTTTCCGGATCAATCTGCTTTATTTTTTCAAGCAGTTCGAGTCCGTCCATACCCGGCATTTTGATATCTGTGATGACAATATCTGGCAAATGGCTCTGGAACGCTTCCAGTCCTTCCTGGCCACTGTGTGCTGTTACCGTGTCATATCCATCGCTTTTCAGAGAAATGGAAAGCAGACGGGCAATAATTTCTTCGTCATCCACAATAAGAATTTTGTTTGCAGACATAACCTATTCCTTATTCAGTCGCCGGGAAGCTGATGATAAAAGTTGTTCCCTGTCCATATTCAGTCTGTATGTCAATGGTGCCGCCATAATCTTTGATGATACCAAAGCTGATACTGGTGCCAAGCCCGGTTCCCTTTCCGGTTTCCTTGGTCGTAAAAAAGGGTTCAAAAATCTTGCGTCTGATCTCCGGGGTCATGCCGGTACCCGTGTCTGAGACTTTTGCCACCACCTGCCCCTGTGTAAATTCTGTGGTGATAGTTAAGGTCTTTTCAACAGGTTCGTCAGTTGTTGATGATTTTTCATCCATGGCATCAATGGCATTTGTCACCAGATTAATAAATACCTGTTCGAGCCGGTTATGCTCTGCCCGGATGTCCGGTATGTTCGGATTTAACTGCAGATCAAGATTAATGGAATGATTTTTCAATTGATGGCCCAGGACCTTGAACACGTCGGAAATCGGATCGTTCAGACTGAGCTTTTTCATATCCCTTTCAGACTGGCGGGAAAAATCTCTGACATGGCGGATGACAGCAGAAGCCCTGGCCACGTTGTCGATAATATCATTGGCAATATTCACCAGCTCATCATCCGGAATCTGCATCCCTTTTTTAATCATTTTCAACATCAGGTCGGCGCAGATCTGAATCACGTTCAACGGCTGGTTAATTTCATGGGCCATGCCGGCAGCCATGGTACCAAGAGTGGCCAGCTTACCAGCCTGGATCAACTGGGTTTCCTTTTCAACGCTTTCCGTGATATCCGTGACCGAAGCGATAAGAACATCCCTGTGGCTGTATGTGGCATCCACCATGATGATATTGACGAAAAACGAGGTGCCGTCTTTTTTGAAATGCTTCTTTTTGGTAAACAGAACCGATTCCTTTGGCACGAGATTTTCAATACCGTCCCTGATGGAATCATCCATGGGATCGGCAATATCAAGAAATGAGGATCCGAACAATTCCTTTTTGGTAAATCCGTATAATTCCTGAACCCGGTTGTTCACATCAAGAATTTCATAGGTCTTGTTATCAATAATGAAAATAGGATTCGGGTTGTTGTTGAATAAAGACCGGTATTTTTCTTCTGATTTTTTATATTTCTCGTGCAGGGCTGACAGTTCCTTGTCCTGGAGAATAATTTCCTGGCGGGCTTTTTTGTCCTCAGTCATGTCCTTGAGGGTCTCAATAGCACCCACCACTTTACCGTCAGGATTTTTGATGGGGGCTGCCGTAAAAAATATCCACTTGCCGTTTTCACCTAAGTGCGGAAAAAATTCCTCAGCTTCATAGGCCCCTTCCACCAGTGTTGACTTCCGCCATGAAGAGCCGTAGAACTTGCTGACTTCCTGTTCAGACATCTGGCTGACAATCACATCTGCCATGGTCGGTCTTTTAGCAGACCTGAACGGGACCCACTGCCGGTCTGTTCCGACCAGTTCATATGCCTTGTGGCCGGTCAGTTTTTCAGCCGCATTATTCCAGTGAGTCACGATATGTTCACTGTTCACGATAAAGGTCGGGATCATGCTTCCCTGAATAATCTGGAGCAGCTCTTTTTCCATATCTATCAAGTCATCCCGTTCCACCACAAGCTGTTGTTTTTCCATCTCTGTGGTCTGCTGCATCCGGGTTGAAAACTGATCGAACAAGTCTGATAACTCATTGGAATCCAGTTTATCCTTTCTGATACGATGCTTGATTTTTATTTTTTCTTCTTCAAGTTTGAGCAGGTTTAAAAACGAGAGTGCTTTATACGTGTCCAGGTTCATAATCTGAATCTGGCCTGAGTTAATCTTATCGAGAACACAGCCGAGCAGTTCGTCATTCTTGAGTTTTAAGATCAGATCCACAAACGGCAGTTCACAGATATCATCATAGTTGTTACTGGTTTTGATGCCGATCTGTTTGGCATATTGAATGCCTTCCACCCGGTCCAGAGGATCCACCACCAGAAGGACTCTGCAGCCGAGTTCCTTAAGCCCCTTTCCTGTGAGGGTTTCAAGAATTTCCCGACAGGGATTCCCCCCGCCGACAACGACAATGTTGGCCCCTTTCAAATTGGTTTTCATCCGGCCTGACTCCTTTTACGCCTGAAGGGTTAAACCTGTTTTCATTAAAAGAAAATCACGGTCACGATACCAAACACAGGTATTAAAAATACCAGGGCGTATTTGAAAATATAACCGAAAAAGCTTGGCATTTCCACGCCGCCTTCGGTGGCAATCGATCTGACCATAAAATTGGGCGCATTCCCGATATAGCTGCAGGCACCGAAAAAGACTGCGCCTGAGGATATTGCTTTCAGATACGTTGCATTTTCCGTCATCAGTAATTGTACGGAACTGCTTTCAGGCATGCCTGCATAAAAACTGCCCAGTGCTGTATTGAAAAAAGTCAGGTATGTCGGTGCATTGTCGAGAAAAGCGGAAAGCAGGCCGGTGACCCAGAAATAGTGTACCGGTGCTTGAACCTGATGAATCAGGAATGCGAACGCGCCGTCAGGACCTGCCTTCAATAGCAGCAGGCAGGGAATCATGGTAACGAAAATACCGATGAAGAGATAGGCGACTTCCTTTATGGGAAACCAGGTGAATTCGTTCTCTTCGCGCAGGGTTTTGGGGGTCACCATCAGTGATGCCACCCCAAGTCCGATCAGCAGAATATCCCTGAGCCAGTCCTGAGTGGCCCGGTGGACGCCAAAAGTATTGACTTCACCCAGATCTGCAACACCGGAAAAAAGGACGGCTCCCACCACGCCCGCCAGAAAAATAAAATTATATGTCCCGGTCAGTTTCAGGGGGGCTTTTTCACCATCGCCGGGAACGGCTGATTTCTCCTTGAGATAATAATATCGATCCATGAAATAATAAATGATCAGCAGAATAACCGATACCAGGAGCATATGCGGCAGAATCTTAAAGGTCCAGAAAAAGCTGACACCGTGCAGAAAACCTAAAAAGAGAGGCGGGTCCCCCAGTGGCGTCAGTGCACCGCCAATATTGGCGACCAGGAATATGAAAAAAACCACCATGAAGGTTTTGGTCTTGCGATGGGTATTGGCACGCAGAAAAGGCCGGATCATCAGCATGGCTGCACCCGTAGTCCCCATCCAGGATGCAAGGAGCGCTCCTGTTAAAATCATACCTGTATTCACCATTGGCGTCCCTGTCAGCGTACCTTTGAGAAGGATTCCGCCCGATACGGTGAATAATGCCCATAAAAGGATGATAAAAGGAACGTAATCAGCCAGAATAATATGCAAAATTTCATGTATTGCCGTACCTTTGTAGATAAAGACAAAGGGCACCGCAAAACAGGCTGCCCAGAAAAAAGAAATCTTAGCAAAATGATGATGCCAGAAACTGCCTGCAACAAGGGGTAAAAATGCAATGGAGAAAAGCATGCAGGCAAAGGGTATACAGCTTGCGAGCGGCAGAAGCTTCCCCAGGTCCGGGTAGCCGTGGGCATGACTGTGAGATGCCTCTTTTTCACTGCCGTGGTGAGAAGAAGCGCCTGCATGATGACCGTCCTGGTGGGATGTTTTGTGGCTGCTGTGAGGCATTTCGCCGGCCGAGGAAGGGGGGAAATGCTCAGCCGCGATCAGAACGGAAAAAGGCAGACAAAATAAGACTAAAACCAGGAAAAACGTGATCCATGCACTTGTGCCGACTCTCATCAAGGCATCCCTCCTGAAAAATAGAG
>CAZLNA010000042.1:0-10388 GCA_964560485.1 uncultured Desulfobacula sp.
GCGGTACAGGGGTGATCTCAATATGTGAGAGCATCTGTGTGATATTATTGTTGGTATGCTCGCGGATCTGGTTGAGGATATATGCGGAGCAGGCACCAAGCGGCCGGTAGTTGTCATAGAGGCCTTCGATCGCTTTGTCGTTGAGTTTGAATCGCTTGGCAAGGTACGCTTTTGAAGCATCTTTGGTCTCACACAGACTCATGGCAAGAATCATGGGATCTTCATAGGTCTGAGACTCGATAAACTGGATATTGCCGTATCCCCCGATTTTATCAAGATTGGTATACCGGAAGGTATATTTCTGGTTCACAGGGATGGTGAGAAACTCACGATAGCGGGCACAAAGGTATTCCACAAAAAAGGTTTTTCCGTTGCCAGGCTCTCCAACCAGAACAAATGCCATCTCCCGGGACGATCCCCCTTCTGATGCATCTTTGACAAAAGAGACGAAACTGTTGATCTCATCATACATCCCGACCAGGTGTTTTTTGCCCTGGCTGAAAATATCGAACTGGTAGGTTGTTTTGCCTTTAACCGTAACTTTTTGAATCCCTGCATCAAGAATCATTCGAGAAACGCCTTGAAAGGCGTCTTCAAATTTTCTATCGCCTTTTTTTACGGATTCGACATGAGTAATTAAGGATTTCGGATTTGCTTTGGCGGCCATTTTCTCCCCCTGTTGCAGCCAGACAGTTGCTGCCGTTACGATGATTTATTTCGTCCTGCGGTACTTGTTAACAACCAGATTTACTTTTTCCAGATGCTTTTTTAAGCATTGATTAATTGGTTAGAACGACGTTTGACTTGATCCAGCCTTTGTTAAAACTATAACAACATAGAAAATGGGTGTCAAACAAATATGGGATTAGTGCCTGCTTTGCCGGCCTGTCACAAGAGGCTTTTACGATTCTGATCCATTCTTATGGGAAAACTTGTGATCACTGACTGCCATGATTTTGTTTTTCTTTTAACAATACCGTTTTTATGGTAAATAATTCAATATATCGTCTTTCTGTGACGATTCAATTTCGTATGGATTGTTTTTATCTTTAAGAGGGGATATGGCATCAGAAAAATTATTATCTGTTCAGGACATCACCCGGCAGCTCGATATTGGGAAAGCCACCACCAAATTCCTGCTCAAACGCTTCAAAAGCCACCTGCCCGGCACCATGGTGGCTGGACAACCGCTCTACCCGCCCCGGGTCATTCATACCTTATGCACTATTCAGGGAAAACTTGAAATGGGAATACTGCCGGACATGATTGAGCAGCAGCTCACTGATGATATGAATAACATTAGTCAGCATACAGATAAATCCAAGGAGCTAAGTTTGAGTATGGACGGGCTTTCCATTTTAAAAGATGTTTTCTCTGATATCAATGAACAGCAGCGGCGCATTGCTCAGGCACATGAAAAAAGGGCTGAAGCAGAAGAGCGCAAAGCGGTTGCTATTGAAAAAAGAGCCCTGGCTGAAGAAAAAAAAGCAGATGCCATGAACAATATTGCCCGGGCGCTTCAGGAAATGAACCAGCTGAGAGCTGTCGATCCGGTAGCCAGACAGATTGCTTCTGGAACAGCAGCCATCCTTTCTGATGAAATGTCAGAACCTGAAGATGTCGTTGATACAGTGTCTGAAACGCCCGGGCCCGGGACAGTCGATGAGCCAGATGAAATGCCGGAGGTCTTGGCTGAAAAACCAGAACCGGTTGAATCCTCCAGCGAAGATCCGGCAGAAACCGCCGCCCTTCTTGACGATCTTTCTGCCTTGATTTCAGACAAAATGAATGATCCGGTTTCTGACCAGGCCCTTGACGATCTGGCATCTCTGCTGACCGATACGCCAGCAGCGATTGAGCCGGGCCAGGATATTTCCGATGCAGATATTGCTGATGCAGAGACAGACCCTGAACTGGATGATCTCTCTCTTCTGGTTGAAGATCGCCCTCAAGCAGACCGGGAGGTGGTGACGCAGCAGGCAGAGATGGACGATCTGTCTGCATTGATCAGTGAACCGGCAGAGCTGTCTGGTGAAGATAAAACACCTGGCGATCCCGTAAATCCACCGCTTGATGATCTTGCCCTGCTGATCACACCGGAGAACACAGAAGAACCGGCCGTTGAAGAGATATCCTCTGAAATGGATGATCTGTCGGCACTGCTGGAAGCTGAGCCACCTGAAAGCGAAGCGGCCCAGACCCGGAAAGATGACCAGATTGCTGATGCCGGACCAGAAGAACCCGCCCCGGTCGATGGTGAAGAGGCATCGCAGACAGATGATGAACAGATTCATCCGGTCAGCATATCCATATCTCCGGAGGATGACCGTGATGCATATAAAGGGGAAGTCATGAAGGCGATACTTGAACTGAAAAACAAGGGCCTGAGTGTCGCGCAAACCACCCGCCAGTTTAACGCCAACAAGATCAAGACGCTTTCAGGCAAGCCCGAATGGGGCGAGAAAGCGATTGCACAGATCTATTCATTCATTGATGCGGCCAAATAAAGCCGCATCAATAAGGACTCAGGCTTTTCCAGTTTCTGATCCGAACCGGTTCGAGTTTATTTAGCACCGGCCTTTTCAGCAAACCGGGTATCAACAAATTTTTCAAGATCAATCAGGCTTGTCATAATTTTCATCTCATCCATCATATATTTCTGGATGGTGTCAAGATCCTCAATCTGCGGAAAGAGTTCGCCTGTGAGAATACGATCCGGGGGATCGGTCAGTACTTTATGGATGATTTCCTTATCCTGCGAAAGAAAGTCAGCACCAATCACTGCGGCAGGGTCTGGCTGCGCATCAACAGCTAATCCGGACTTGACAAAACTGTTGCATATTTCCTGGATGGCTTCCGGGTGTTTTTCAATGACGTCGGTTCTCATGACAAACACACAGCAGGGATGGTTCGGCCACAGGTCTTTAGACAGGGAAAACTCTTCTCCGTGTCCCTGGGCAATTACCTGGGAGCCAAACGGTTCTGCCACGATAAAGCCTCCGATCTCGCCGTCTTCATCATATTCTATGGCTTCGGGCATCTGGAAGGGAGCGACAACCTCAAGTGTTACGTCAATCCCTTCTTCAGTGGCCCGGCCGGGTTTGAGGCCTTTCTCTGACAGCAGCTTATAAAAGAGCATATTGTGAACCGAGAGCTGATACGGAATCAAAACGGTTTTGCCGGCGAAATCTTCTATTTTTTCGATATTGGCATTTTTGCTTTTAACGAGTATGGAGCCTGATTTATGCGTTAAAAGCAGTAATTTTAAATCCACACCTGATTTAAACAGGTCCATAGCGGTCGGAGCCAGGATCATGGCGCCGTCAAGAGATTTGGCAGAAAGGGCATCTGCAACTTCATTCCATCCATTTTTCGCAACCGGTTCAAGCGTACAGTGTTCAAACGTCTCCATCCCTTTTTGCAGCTTCAGAGCGGTAACGCCGAGAATAAGATGATCAGTGATTTTCAGATAACCAATCTTTAATGCAGGTTTTTCCGCCATTTGCTTCCTCCAGGTTTTGTGCGTGGATTAAGAATAATACCTCATTATGCTTAACTTATTTTCAAAGTCAATAAAAACTGTCTGGCGATTCAGGCATTTCGCATCATACCTCTTTTCGGTATAAAATGTTGCATACTTTACAATTAATGTAAAGATCAAATGTTTTCGCAAGATCCCTGCCCGCGGGCGGGAAAGCATTCACAGCAGGCGCGTCCGGATTCTTACCCTGCACCATTGCGATCAATCTGCGGCATCCTGTTGTCTGAGAAAAAACTGACCCAGGATAAGATCCTCTGGCGTGGTGATCTTGATGTTGCGATCAGACCCCTTAGAAATGAAAACCGGTTCTCCTAAATGCTCTACCAGGGAAGTATCATCGGTCCCTCTGAACCCGGTGTTTCCGGCATGTTCAAACGCACGGAAGAGCACCTGAAGACGGAACGCCTGCGGGGTCTGGATACGATAAAGCGACTCACGGTCAATTGTCTGTTCAACCCGGCCCTGGTCATCAGCGCGTTTGATGGTATCCACCAGTTTAAGGCCGGGGGCGCATGCACCAAAAGAGCGTGCCTTGTCAATGCAGTCCGTGATCATTGCCGGCTCAACAAAGGGCCTGACCCCGTCATGAACAAGAACCATGGCATCATTGAGCGGACCAGTTTCTTCAAGGATAACCGTCAGGGCATTCCAGACAGAGTCCTGGCGTTCTGATCCGCCGTCTACCAGTTGAAACGGGGTGGTCATGCGCAGGGGGGAAACGATCTTGTCCATGCAGTAATCACGGTCTGTTTCAGGGATAACCACAATGATTTTATCAATCTGCGGTGCCTGTTCAAAAACCAGAAGCGTTCTTGCCAGCACCGGCATTCCGCCCAGATCAAGATATTGCTTTTTCCTGGAAGTTCCCATCCGCCGTCCCTTGCCGGCAGATACAATCACTGCGTAGTTTTTTTCCATCTCAGATCAGGTAGGACAGTTCCTTGGGCAGTGGAATCCCTTTTCCCATATGATCTTCGCCATAATTAACGCTGGCGAGTATTTTCAGATCATTCAATGCCCGGATGTCGCCTTTAAACTGAACCGTCTCTATCTCTTCCTTTTTGATTTTACCGCCGGCCCACTGGATATCCAGGACACTGGCAGCATCAAAGATATCTTCGTTCACCAGCATTTTAACTTCCCCGCCATAGTGCTGAACAATTTTGGCCACAAGAAGGCTCGGCCGGCTGTGAAATCCTCTATCCTGAGGGATTCCGACTTCTACCACACCGGTTTCCATGTTCTCGTTGAGGATGACCGATGCCAGTTCCTTGCCGGCAGACAGAAATTTCCATGCATAGAACAGGGCGAAGTTGACCGCTCTGTCAAGAATCACATCCGGATCAATAAATCCGGATAAAGATTCACTGACGGTTTTATAGACATCCTTGAAACCGACATCGTAAAGATGCCGCTCATAAAAATGAAGCAGCCGTCCCATGGCCTGAAGAATGTGAAACGCAATGGAAAAATGGCTGCGCAGCATATAGAGCTGATTGTGCTCTTCAGTAGGACGGACATTCACCACATACGAATCAAAAGACGACTGGATGTTATGGATCAGCATTTCATACCGCCGGATGGTCACTTCGTTGATGGTCCCCGGCACCAGCTGTTTAATTTTCTCCAGATCATAGCGTTCATAAAACGCGAACTGATCAAAATCTTTTACAATTTCAAGAAACTCACTTGAGATCCGGGTCAGGCTGGACTGCTGCTGGGTTTTTGAATTAAAATCATCAATATTGTTATCGAGCTGCTGCGTAGCTGAGCTTCCCGGAAAATAGCTGATATTGTATCCAGCCTGGGGGATATTGATATCAAGGCGCCGGGCTTCTTTGAGGATCACCGGTGCAGCGCGGCGGATGGCGTCCTGTAGAATTTTAAGGGTCTCCTGGGCCTCAAGCTTGAATCTGTCGTATTGGTTGTCCTTGAATTTATAGTATTTATAACGGCTTAAAATATGCTTTTGAGAGTAACAGGCCAGGGAAAGGTGACGGATGGTTGCAGACAATTCCCGGTAAAACACCCACTCCCGGTTTTTTTTGGCACCGTGAAGGTCAAGAAAATCCTCGAGGATATGGGAGGTGGTCACCAGTTTTGAATATAGTTTTTTGGTAAAAATATAGTCGTCATCAAGTTCAATGATGAACAGGATGCATTTCAAATATTCAAAAGAAAAAATATTGGCTTTTTCTTTAAACGAGATATCACAGACAGCGGTCATATATATTATCCACCCATATAAACGAAAAAACGGCCTGACCCTTAGATAAGCCGAATTCTGTTACCTGGCTTTGTTGCCGCCGCCAGGCCAACGATCATTCATCTAGGATGTACGTTGCCGTACACCTCAAGCAACCTACCCGGAAACTCGGACGGACAGCCCTGAAGCGTTTCCCTATTTGGTCTTGCACCGGACGGGGTTTACCTAGCTTTCCCGGTCACCCGGGAAACTGGTGCGCTCTTACCGCACCGTTTCACCCTTACCCCGCTACTCAGCAAACCACTCATTGAATAATACCTGAATATAAGCAGTTGGCTGAGTAGCGAGGCGGTCTGCTCTCTGTTGCACTTTCCTTCACGTCGCCGTGACTCCACGTTATGGAGCGTCCTGTCCTGCGGTGTTCGGACTTTCCTCTGGGAATTCTCCCAGCGATCGTTTTGCCGGGTCAGACCGTTTTTTCACGTATTTTCATGGAAGAGAATTCTACTGCATTGCGGGCATGAAATCAATGAATTCCCTCGTTGAACTTCAATAAACAACTGCGGCGGGATACTCATGAAGCATCCCATGCAGGTTCCGTTTTTAACCTGGATCACAGCAGACCCGTTATTCATTTTCGACACCTTTTGAAAACGTGTCATCAGCTCAGGCGACAAGCGCTTTCCGATTTCCTGCTGCTGTTTGAGATACTCATCAAGTTTTTCCTTGTCATGGGCTGTTTTTTCGTCAATGACCCCCTGCTCCGCTTCTATCTTATCCTTTAACAGTTGATACTCTTTTTGTGTTTCATCAATCGCAGCAGTCAACGCTTCCTTTTTTTCCATTTCACCAATGAGTTCAGTTTCCAGCGTGTCTTTTCGTTTTTTATTGTCGTCTACCTCTCTGAGCAGGAATTGATACTCTTTATTGGTTTTCACCATCCTGAGTTTTTCATTGCTTTTGACAATCCGGTCGTCAATCAACTGGATTTCCGCTTCAACATCCCGGCATCCTTTCTGAATAATGGCCAGCTCTTCCTGGTCCTTGTCCAGCCCGGCTTTAAACGTCTCCACCTGGAGTCCGATTTTATGTTTTTCTTTTTCAACCTTTTCAAGCACAGCTTTGAGCCGGACAATCTCACTTTCAGCTTCCTGAAGTTTAACCAGTGTTTCAATATCCTGTTGAATCGTTTCTTTCATCATTTCTTCCTCAAACTATGTTAAACGGATCTTTCTCATCTAAATATTTTTCTATTCTCATCTGTTCGCCGGCTTTTTCAAAAGCACTCTTGAGCCGTTCATATAACAGGTCAATGGCCATGTGTTCCGAACCAAAATGGCCAATATCAATCAGACTTCTGCCAGCAGCTTCAATATCTCTTGCATCGTGGTATTTAATATCCCCGGTGATAAACAGATCCGCGCCTGAACGGATAAAATCACTGATCAGGGACCCGCCGCTGCCGGTGCAAAGGACAATGGACTGAACCTTCATGTCAGGATTGCCGATCACCCTGACCGCGTCAAGGTCCAAACGGTGCTTAATCTGCGCAGCAAACGCCTGCAGACTGACAGGCACATCCAGAGAAGCCCTGCAGCCGGGCAGTATGGCATGATCTGCAGAAGATGGCACATTATCCGCGCGCACAAAAGGGGACACCGATGTCAGACCGATCCTGGATGCGCAGTAATCGTTCAGTCCGCCCTGAGCCTTGTCCAGATTGGTGTGGGCACTGATGATGGCGATGTCCGCCTTTGCAGCGGCATGAATAACACTGCCGGGCATTTTTGAAAAATCAAACCGGTTTTCCGGTTCAATCATGAGCGGGTGATGGGTCAGAACCAGGTCTGCGCTGGATCGTTGCGCCGCGTCAATCAGTCCGACAGTGACATCAAGCCCGATCATAATTTTTGATACCTCGCTGTCCGGATGACCGATTTGAAGGCCTGAATTATCCCATGGTTCTGCCAGGCTGAACGGTGCAAACTGATCGAGAAGAACGAGTATTTTACTGATATTCACGCCTGCCCTGCCCCAAAAAACAAAAAAAGCGTGGTATTCGACCACGCTTTTCGTTTTTTATTTTACCCGGCTGTTCATTGAGAGTGACAGTCATATGTTAATCTTGTCCCCTTTTTTTGAATCTGCCGGTATATCAGTCATTTCTATCTATGCATCCCCTGTTGGTGGGCCCACCTGGATTCGAACCAGGGACCGACCGGTTATGAGCCGGTGGCTCTGCCAAACTGAGCTATAGGCCCTTGAATTAACGTAAACTTTCGAAATATATAAAAAACCAAAATTGGTGTCAAGGCCTAATTCTCTATAAACGTCTTGAGCTTCTTGCTTCTTGTGGGATGCCGGAGCTTTCTGAGCGCCTTTGCTTCTATCTGACGGATACGTTCACGGGTAACAGTGAAATCCTTGCCAACCTCTTCAAGGGTATGATCTGATTTCTCTCCGATGCCGAAACGCATTCGAAGCACCTTTTCCTCACGCGGTGTCAGGGTCGCAAGGATTTTCCGGGTCTGTTCTGCCAGGCTGAAGTCAATGGCTGCATCTGACGGGATCGAAAATTTCTTATCCTCTATAAAATCGCCCAGGTGGCTGTCTTCCTCCTCTCCAATAGGTGTTTCCAGGGAAATCGGCTCCTTTGCAATTTTCAGGACTCTGCGGACTTTTTCAATTGGAATTTCCATTTTTTCAGCAATTTCCTCAGGAGAGGGCTCTTTACCCATTTCCTGAACAAGATAGCGGGAGGTTCGAATCAGCTTGTTGATGGTTTCGATCATATGAACCGGAATTCGAATGGTCCGGGCCTGATCAGCGATGGCACGGGTAATGGCCTGCCGGATCCACCAGGTGGCATAGGTGGAAAATTTATACCCCCGCCGGTACTCAAACTTATCCACGGCTTTCATCAAACCGATATTTCCTTCCTGGATCAGGTCAAGAAATTGAAGACCCCGGTTGGTGTATTTCTTGGCAATGCTGACCACCAGTCTCAGATTGGCTCTTACCAGTTCACGCTTTGCATGCTCTGCACTTCTGCGTCCTTTATCAATGGCTTTGACAATCTGATTCAAAAAGGTCACATCCCCTTTGATCTCGTTTTTGCGATCCTTCACCTGATCGAGGATTGCATTGATGTCCTGGTAAAGGAGTCTGGCCCGATCTGTTTCAAGGGAGGACCGGGCAGTTGACCAGTCGACAAAACTTTTTTCATCCGTCATCTGTTTGAGCATGCTTTTGGGTTTGACATTCAATGTCCGGGCACAATCTTCGAGCAGGGTGTCAATGGTGTCAAACCAGGTAATGGTGTTGCGGATGTTTTTTTCTATGTTATCGATGACATTGGCCTCAAACCGCCATTTTTTCAGTTCGGAAAATATCTTTTCAGTGTTATCAAAAATCTCGGCTGCAAGAAGCTCATGCTTTTTTAATTTTTTCTTGGCACTTAAAAGGACATCCCGTTTTTCCTGATTTTCATCATGAAGCGCTTTGATGACTTTCAGGGAAGTTAAAAACTTTTCCTGTTTGGAGACTTCATCGATGGCACCATCCCCCTCATCGACATCTCTGAGAACATGTTTGGGACGGATCGATTTTTTTTCCATTTTTTCGCCATACATGAAAATAGTGGAAATGGTCAGCGGACAGTCGAGCATGGCCCTTAAAATATCGCGTTCACCGGTTTCAATTTTTTTGGCAATCTCAATTTCACCTTCCCGGCTTAACAGGGTCACCATCCCCATTTCTTTGAGATACATTTTGACCGGGTCAGTCACTGCGCCGAACTCAATATCAGATTTTTCTTTTTTGGCTGAAAAGAGCTCTCGGGTTTGTTTTTCCTTGTCACTGCCCTTTTTCTGATCAGAGCCGGCAGACTTTTCCTTGCTTTGCTTGGCAGTACTTTTTTTACCGGTTTTGGCAGCGGCTGTTTTTTTGCTGGTTCTGGTGCTGGTTTTCTTTGCCTTCGCCTTGGCCGTGCTCTTGGGTTTTGCTGCTGCTTTCTTCTTCGGCTGTTTGGTTTTTTGTTTTTCCAAATCCACCAGCTTAATGCCGTGGGATTTGATTTCCATTACGATATCTTCAATTTCATCCAACGATTGAATGTCATCGGAAATCGAATCATTTATTTCGGCAAAAGAAAGAGATCCGTTTTTTTCTCCTTTTTCAATCAGTTTTTTCAAAGCTTGCTTGCTGATTGATACGTTCTCTCCAGACGATTTGGTCTTGCCTGCCATAAAAAAGTCTCCCAAAGGCTAAATGTTTTCAATGATCGTGCAATTGCCGGATCTGGGCCTGCTTGAGTTTCAGCAGATCCATGACATCGGAATCACCGCCCTTTTCTGCAGTTAATATTTCATTGGTCAAAGTATCACCCTGCCGTGTCCGGACCCGCAATATTCTATTTATAATGGACAGAGCAGATGTATCTATATTTTCTTCCGTAAAATGATCATTCATGGCCAGGGCTGCGACCTTGGACTGGTCACGATTGTCTTCAAGGCCGGCCATGACGTTTGTCACAAATGATTCCTTCTGCGGCGGGACACTTAGGATGACCTCGCCGATACGCCTTAAGCGTTTGGAATAAAATGCATCAAGGACCTGTTTGGCCCTGACCTGTTCAAGAAT
>CAZLNA010000043.1:0-1790 GCA_964560485.1 uncultured Desulfobacula sp.
AATCGCAGCAATTCGTACCAGCCACATCAGATATCGCAGGATACTCGTTCTGCCCCGTCACCCGTACAAAAGGAGCATCGCCGTAGTAATCGCTGTAAATGCTTTGAATCTGGTCTGCATTCGCACCCGGGGCCATGGCAGCATAGATTGTGGAGAGCATTCCCCGTTTCAGCGGCAGCAGGTGGGGCGTAAAGGTGATATCCACCTTTTGACCGGCATGAAGACTTAAAATTTCGTTTATTTCCGGCGTGTGCCGGTGATTTCCGACCTTGTAGGCTTTAAAGGATTCGTCTACTTCACAGAAGTGCGTGGCCAGGGACAAAGACCGTCCGGCACCGCTGACCCCGGATTTGGAGTCGGATATGATGCTCTCCGGGAGGATCACGCCTTCTTTGAGCAGTGGTGCCAGCGGCAGAAGAATGCTTGTGGGGTAACAGCCAGGGTTGCCGATCAGTTCTGCCGACTGAATCTGATCCCTGTAAAGCTCTGTCAGCCCGTAGACGCTTTGTTCCAGCCATTCTTTGGCTGTATGCGGCTGGTAGACAGATTCATATGCAGCCGGATCCGTAAACCTGAAATCTGCTGAAAGGTCAATGACTTTTATCCCCTGATCCAGGAACGCCGGGGCATGTGTCATAGAAACCTTGTGGGGCAGTGCCAGGAAAACCAGATCAATCTTCCGGCCAAGGACCTTCGCATCAAGATCTTCGCAGATCAGGCCGCTGAATTGCCTCATGGACGGAAATATGTCTGTAAACGCCTGGCCGCTGTACCGGTTGGATGTGATCGCGCACACTTCGGCCTGGGGATGATTGGCAACCAGTTTAACCAGCTCAACCCCTGTATATCCTGAAGCACCTGCTATACCGACTCGAATCATATCGCTGCCTTCATTCCTTCTCTGATGTTTTAAAGGTCATCCTGTACCATAAAAGGCTGCTGGTTTTCAAGCATCATGTCCATGGTTTCGGCAGCCATTACCTAAAAGTCGGGTTATTCATTAAATCCGGGCAGAACAACCAGGGTATGGTCTTCATTGCCCAGTGCCCGGTCAATAATGCCTGCAATTTTATTCCAGTCTCCCCTGGCCAGTCCGGCACCGATTTTCGGATAGGCCATTTTCATTCCCGGATAGGCCAGCTTGATCTTCATGAAAACGTTTTGAATCGCTTCATAATCAGCCAGGCGCCCTGGGCCGGTGTATGTGAACTGCGTATACGCGTTGACCACAACAATCTGTTTGCCGCCGCGTTTGACAACCGCGCTCGAAAAAGACCCCAGTTTCTGGTGCTCTCCCATTGGCGTATTCAAGTCGGCCTGATGCGCTTCAGGGAAATATTTTCGGATCTGCTTGGCAATGCCTGCGCCCATGGTGCAAAAACAATTGCAGCCATGAACGATTACATCAAACGCGCCTTCCCTGGCCAGCTTGATTAAATCGCCCTCTATTGTTTTCATTGCCGCTATCCTTTCCCGGCCTGTTAAAAAAGGTTCCGTGAAAAAAATATGCAATAAGTGTTCCGCATTACCCCATATATCGGCGGCTGAGCGCTGTCAATTTAGTTTTGATAAAAAGTTCAGCAGGTTAAACTGGATGTTTTCAGGCAAAAATGAGAATTGACAGCCACCCGGTCTGTAAAGTTGTCAAAACCCGGATGGCATCCGTCAAAATCGATGATATTTCGTCAAAAGGTTCTGTCTCTGTCTTGAAATATGGCCAAAGCCGTTCAGGTCTTTTTTAGTGGAGGATCTGGCTCAAGAAAAGCTTGGTCCGGTCACTCTGCGGATTA
>CAZLNA010000043.1:1890-10355 GCA_964560485.1 uncultured Desulfobacula sp.
TTTTTAGTGGAGGATCTGGCTCAAGAAAAGCTTGGTCCGGTCACTCTGCGGATTATTGAAAAATTCCTCAGGCTCATTTTCTTCTATAATTTCACCGGCATCCATGAAAAGCACTCTGTGGGCAACGCTTTTGGCAAATCCCATTTCATGGGTGACAACGATCATTGTCATGCCGTCCTGTGCCAGGCTGATCATAACTTCGAGAACCTCTTTGACCATTTCAGGGTCAAGGGCAGAGGTGGGTTCGTCAAAAAGCATGATATTGGGCTTCATGCAAAGGCTTCTGGCAATGGCAACGCGCTGCTGCTGTCCGCCGGAAAGCTGACCCGGAAATTTATGCGCCTGTTCGGCAATCTGTACCTTTTCAAGATAGTACATGGCAGTTTCTTCAGCTTCTTTTTTAGGGGTCTTTCTCACCCAGATCGGCCCAATGGTAAGGTTCTCAACAATGGTGAGGTGAGGGAAAAGGTTAAAGTGCTGAAAGACCATCCCGACTTCAGACCGGACTTTTTCTATGTTTTTTAAATCCTTGGTCAGCTCGATACCGTCCACGACAATCTGACCTTTCTGATGTTCCTCAAGCCGGTTGATACATCGAATCAGCGTTGATTTCCCCGATCCGGACGGTCCGCAGACAACGATGCGCTCTTTTTTCTGAACGTCAAGGTTGATATTGTTGAGTACGTGAAAATCACCATACCATTTGTGCATGTTGATGATTTTGATAATGGGATCTTCGTTAGACGCTGTGATCATGTTCATGTTTTCTTCGTTCATAGATATCCGCTTGTTTTGTTAAGTTAACGATTATTTATTTTCCAGGCTTGTATCAAGTTCTTTTTCAAGTTTCCGGCTGTAATTGGACATGAAATAACAGCAGACAAAGTAGATGATGGCAATAAAAATATAGGCTTCAGCCGAGTACCCGGTCCATTTTGGCTCTGACAAGGTGGTCTGTGTGGTTTTCAATAGATCATACAGGCCGATGATCACAACCAGAGAGGTATCCTTGAATGCAGAAATCAAAATACTGACCGACGGCGGGATAACAATTTTCAGGGCCTGAGGCAGGATAATCAGCCGCATGGTCTGGCTGTAATTCAGACCAATGGACTCCGCAGCTTCAAACTGCCCTTTGTTCATACCCTGCAGACCGCCGCGGACGACCTCTGCGATATAGGCGGCAGTAAAGAGGATGATGGCCACCTGCGCTCTGAGGATGGCATTGATGGTCATTCCTTCAGGCAGAAACAGCGGAAAGACCACTGAAGACATAAAGAGCAGGCTGATAAGGGGAACCCCACGGATCAGTTCAATATAGAAAACTGAAAAGGTCCTAATTACCGGCATTTTGGATTGCCGGCATAACGCCAGGATCACTCCCAGCGGATACGCCGCAGTTAAACCGAAAACAGAAAGCAGCAGGGTGAGTATAATTCCGCCCCATTGTTCAATGTCCACCGGCTCCATGCCCAGGATGCCGCCCCTGAGCAGGACCCCCATGACCACCAGGCTGATGAGCCATGCGTATAAAAGATATGGGCTCCACAGGTTTCTGTTCCGGCTGATTCCCAGCAGGGCCAGCAGAATCACGATGGCAGTGGTGGGTCGCCATAAGATGTCCTGTGGATAAAATCCGAATAAAATGATTTTGTAGTTGGCGCTGATGATCGACCAGCAGGCGCCTTCAGCCTCTCTGCAATTGGCATCCGGGGACCAGCAGGCCCCCACAAACGCCCATTGGAGAAATGGAAGAATGGTAAACCATAAAATCGATAAGATAATCAGGGTCAGTACCGTATTCGCGGGGCTGCTGAAGAGATTTTCACGGATCCAACCCACAACGCCGACACTTGTTATCGGCGGTTTGACCACAGTCGTTTGTTCTGTATTGGCTTGAGTTTGCATATTCATCTGATTTATCGGCCTTTATCTTTCCACCAGTTTCATTTTTTTATTGTACCAGTTCATAAACGCAGAGGTTGACAGACTGAAAATGAGATAGACGAACATGATCAGAAGAACGCCTTCAATGGCTTGTCCTGTCTGGTTAATCGCTGTTCCTGCAACAGACACAAAGTCAGGATACCCAATGGCAACTGCAAGCGAACTGTTTTTTGTCAGGTTCAGCATCTGGCTGGTCAGTGGCGGGATAATAACCCGCAGCGCCTGGGGCAGGATGATCAGGTTCAGCAGCTGGCCGGGTTTGAGCCCGATGGCCATGGCTGCTTCAGTCTGTCCTTTTGACACAGACTGGATCCCGGCCCGGACAACCTCTGCCACAAATGCGGCAGTATACAGCACCAGCCCGAGAAGCAGGGCGGCAAATTCAGGGCTGATTGCCAGGCCGCCTTTGAAGTTGAACCCCTTGAGAACCGGCACATCCATCTGGGTGGGCGCACCATAGACCAACCAGCAGATCAGCGGCAGCCCGAGGAAAAGGCCGATGCCGGTATAAAAAACCGGAAAGGCTTTACCGGTTTTATTCTGACGCTGCTTGGCCCACTTTTTAAGAATAAGGATGCAGATGATGGCAATAATCGCGGCGATTCCCATTGCCCCCCATGCCGGGTGGGCTGCCGGGATGCCGAATATCAATCCCCTGTTGCACAGGAAAAGCCCTTCAATAGGATTCAGGGCCTGCCGCGGCACAGGAAGCAGTTGAGTGAAAAATGCATACCAGAAAAACAATTGCAGCAGCACCGGAATATCCTGAAACACTTCTATGTAGGCGGCAGCGCACTTGTTCACCAGCCAGTTCTTGCTCAGCCGGGCCACACCGATAAAGGTCCCAAGGATGACGGTCAGAACGATGCCGATAAAGGAAACCAGCAGGGTGTTTAAAAAACCGACATAAAGGGCTCTCAAGTAGCGGTCGGCTGCAGAGTAGGAAACAAGGGATTCACCAATATCAAAGGCGGCTTCCTTGTTGAGGAATCCGAATCCGGTGGCAATTTTCTGGTTTTCAAGGTTGGTCATGGTATTGGATATCAGATACCATGCCACAAAAGCGACCATGAATGCCGCACCGATCTGATAAAGGATCGCGCGCTTGTCCGGGTCGTACCAGAATGAAACCTTTTGTGACTGAGGTGTGCTCATAGTTTTTTTGATATGCTTTTTTAGAATTGTTAAGAAAGGTGGTGCGTCCCTTGCAGGGGCGCACCACCTTTCTGATATTGAACCGGATTATTTAAAGGGCGGGGAATACATAAGGCCGCCATTGGTCCAGAGGGCGTTCAGGCCTCTTTCCAGTCCAAGCTGGGTGTTCGGACCGACGTTTCTTTCGAAGACTTCGCTGTAGTTACCCACCATCTTGATGATGTTGTAGGCAAATTTTTCATCCAGACCCAGCGCTTCGCCGTTGCCGGGAGTGACACCGAGAAATCTTTTGATTTTCGGGTTTTTGCTTTTGAGCATTTCATCAACGTTCTTGGAAGTGATGCCGAGCTCTTCTGCATTGATCAGAGCCAGTACAGCATAGTTTACAATGTCTTTCCACTGGTTGTCACCATGTCTGACAGCAGGGGCCAGCGGTTCTTTGGAGATCAGATCCGGAAGGATCACGTAATCAGCGGGGTTCGGAGCAACCGCACGGGTACCTGCAAGCTGGGAAGCATCAGAGGTGAGGCAGTCACAACGGCCGGCAAAAAAGGTTTTGGCCAGCTCAGCTGTATTTTCGATAACAACCGGTTTCATGGTCATCCCGTTCGAGCGGAAAAAGTCGGCAACATTCAGCTCCGTGGTAGTACCGGGCAGAACGCATACAGAGGCGCCGTCGAGCTCTTTGGCGCTTTTAATACCCAGATCTTTGCGGATCAGAAAACCCTGACCGTCATAGTAGTTAACAGTTGCGAAATCAAGACCGAGAGCGGTATCACGGCTCAGGGTCTGGGTTGCGTTTCTGAAAAGCACGTCAATTTCACCGGACTGAAGCGCGGTGAAGCGGGTTTTGGCTGTCAGCGGGGTGAACTTGATTTTGTCAGGATCGCCAAAAACTGCAGCAGATACGGCTCTGGCACAGTCCACGTCAAGACCTCTCCAGACACCTTTATCATCGGCTTTACCAAAACCGAAGACACTTCCGTTGACGCCGACCTGGATATAACCTTTGGCTCTGACATCTTCCAGGGTGCCTGCCATTGCAAAAGAAGCCATGGCTACCACAGTAAAACAGACTGCAAATACTTTAAATGCCTTCATAGAAAATCCCTTTCATTTACAAAAAATTAATTGGTTTTCAAGAAACTCCTGTGCAAGAATTCCTCAAGGGTTTGGACCACATAAACTAGTTAAGTATTAAAAAGTTGTAGCATATTATTTCGTTTTTTCAAGGCTTAAATGTTCATTTATGGTTTTTTCAAACCAAAGTCAGGGTAAAAGAAATGTAATAGCAAAAAAAAACGCTGTTAATTTGCATAAATATGAATAATAAGGGCTGACATGTGCGCCTGTGAAAAAATATTCCGAGAACCTGTAAACGCGATCTCTCATCTTGCCGGAGCTCTGGGGTCGGTGGCTGCACTCACCCTCATGGTGGTCTTTGCCGCCATGAAAGCGGGCGTCTGGCACATTGTCTCATTTTCAATATTCGGCACCACCCTGATACTGATGTATACGGCCAGCAGCCTCTATCACGGATTGAAACTCTCTGAAAAAAATCTTGTGCTGCTCGAACGGATTGATCACATGATGATTTTTCTGGTGATTGCAGGGTCATATACACCGATCTGCCTGCTGCCCCTGCGCGGGCCCTGGGGGTGGAGCATCTTTGGCACGGTATGGGGGATTGCCCTGTCCGGCATCGTGTTCAAGCTCTTTTTTTTTAATGTTCCCAGATGGGTGTCCACCCTGATTTACCTGGTCATGGGCTGGCTGTGTATCATTGCGGTCTATCCGCTGACCCGGACCCTTGAGCCGATCAGTCTTTTCTGGCTGGCAATGGGAGGTGTCCTCTATTCAGTGGGGGCTGCCATCTACGTATTTAAAAAACCTGATCCCTTTCCCAAAATTATCGGGTTTCACGGTATCTGGCACCTTCTGGTTCTTTCAGGCAGCGCCTGTCATTTCTGGCTGTCATTCCGGTACCTGATGTACGTTTAATCCACCGCAAATCATATCTATTGAAAAAAGCGCCGGGCTCGGGTAGTATTTTCTGCCCGGGTGATTATTGTGGGATAAGGAGCTGATATGAAACTGCATCATTTAGAAAAAATGACGGATTTCCCTTTTCTCAATCTTTTCAGGGCCGCATACAAGGACCGGAAAAATAATGACAAACAGTGGATATTCGCCTCGCGCGACAGGGCTGAACATCAGCTCAAGGCCCCGGCAGAGAGCCCGGATGCCGTGGTGATCGTTCCCTATCATACCATTGAGAAAAAACTGGTGCTGATCAGAGAGTTCCGTTTTGCCCTTGGAGACTACCAGTACGGTTTTCCCGCAGGTCTGCTTGACCCGGGTGAAAGCGTGGAAGCTGCCGGGAAAAGGGAATTGTTCGAAGAAACCGGACTTGAGGTGACAGAGGAAATGACCGTCAGCCCGGCACTTTTTACCTCATCCGGGCTGACAGATGAATCGGTCAGTCTTTTTTTCGTGGCCTGTGACGGAAAACCCTCAACAGCGTATAATGAAGCCTCTGAAGATATTGAAGTGGTCATGGTATCTCAACAAGAAGCCGGCCGTTTATTAGAAAACAGAGACCTGATGTTTGACATCAAAACCTGGATTGTGCTCAATACCTTTGCCGCTCACGGGATTATCTGATGTTTGCCAATGTTCTTTATTTTCTGATTGCTCTGGTCATTTACACCACAGCAGAGCTTTTCGGACCGGGCAGCGACCCGGATGCCGCAGCATTGCTGCATGCCCTGCTGATCAGTGCCGCATTTGTCCTGGTCTGCAAACTGTCGTTTCTCCGCCTGGCCCGGAAAATGGCGGATTTTCCCTTTGAAAGCCGTGACCACTGGATTGGAATTTATATCAACCGGCTGTCGATCCTGGCCCTGATTGTGTTTACAGTCAATATTTACGGGTTCAGAATATATGCCGGTTTTAATCCGTTTTTCTTGTTTGATCTTTTTCCCACTTTAAAAGCCTTGTGTTTTCTGGTGCTTTTTATTGCATACCTGGCCGTGGTGTGGGAGGCGGCCTATGCCGTTCAAAAAGAGGTGTTCAGCGGCCGTGTCTCCAAAAAGCAGTTTATCGCATCCAACCTGGCGTTTGCCCTGCCAGCCATGCTGCCCTGGTTTGTGCTTTCCATGGTATCGGATATGTTCATGATGCTGCCCTGGCAGCCGGCACGGGCGTTTTTGCAGAGCCCGGCCGGGGAATTTGCCTATATTCTTTTCTTTCTGGTTGCAGTGGCTGTATTCGGACCTGCCCTGATCCGTCGGCTCTGGCGGTGCAGGCCGCTTGCGGATACACCGGTCCGTGACCGGATTGAACACCTGTGCCAGTCTGCCGGTTTGAAATATTCAGACATCCTGGTCTGGGAATTGTTCGGCGGAGCCATGATTACAGCCGGTGTGATGGGGCTGGTGGGCCGTTTCCGGTACCTTCTGGTGACGCCGGCCCTGCTCGACTCGCTCTCCGGCAGGGAGCTTGATGCTGTTATTCTTCACGAAATCGGACATGTTCAGCGCCATCACATGGTTTTTTACCTTTTTTTCTTTGCCGGGTTTGCCGCGTGCAACTATGTCTTTTTTGAACCGGCACTTTATCTATTGTACGTGCTGGAGCCTGTTTACAGGGCATTTGAAACCATTGGGATTTCAAAAACAACCGCCCATCCTGTCATGTTTGTTTTTCTGCTGCTCAGCTTTTTTATCCTCTATTTCAGATTCGGATTCGGGCTGTTCATGCGAAACTTTGAACGCCAGGCTGATATTCACCTCTACCGGTTTATCCCGGATGCGTCTGCCCTGATTTCAACCTTCTACAAAATTGCAGCCTATTCTAAAAAATCAATGGAAGCCCCGAACTGGCACCATTTCAGTATTGGACAGCGCATCCGCTTTTTGCAGGCATGCCAGGAGAATCCTTGGCTAATCCGGGACCACCATTCAAAAGTAAGAAAACTGATGATCAGTTACACTGCTTTGATTCTGCTTGTTTTCACTGCGGGATGGGCCATCAGCCATGGGCCTGCAAAAGACCGGTTTGAGCATTTTATCGCCCAGAAGATTCTTCTTCAGAATCTGGCGGTGGATCCTGAAAACGCAGATTTATATGTGCTGGTGGGGGATTATTATTACAGCAGGGAATCGTATGCAAAGGCGGTGGATGCATATGAAAACGTTATTAAAGTGGCGCCTGACAATATCCATGCCCTGAACAATCTTTCCTGGCTTTTGGCCACCTGTCCGGAGGAATCCTTCAGGGACTATGAAAGGGCGCTTGAACTCGCGGAACAGGCCTTGGCCAGGAAGCGCGAAGACTATATTCTCGATACCTATGCCGAAGCCCTCTTTGCCAACCAGCAGATTGACCGTGCAGTGGCTGCGGCAAAAGAAGCGCTCGCCATGACCAAAACCAAAAAAGCCTATTATGAAGACCAGCTCAAACGGTTCGAAGCCGGTCTTGCACAATAGGCAACCCAATTGAGGAAAATAATTTTTCCGAACGGCTTCTATATGCCGATGGGTAAAAACGCCATGCCGGCCATATGCACCGCTTCCTTGATGAACCGGCCGGTCCGTTTGGAGACCACCAGTGCCATGGTATCCTGCAGCACGATCAGCTTGCCGAATATCCGTTCATAGCTTAAATTCTGAATATCGCCGTTTATTGCATTGGTGAGAAGAAAGGGGGAGCCGTCCGGTTTTTTCCGGGTTTTCAGCCGCCAGACAAGGATTTCAATATTTCGCGCACTGTTATACAGGTTCTGCTGATCTAAATAATCGAGCATGAAAAGTTCGCACTTGCCGTTGTATGAGGTATGAATCATGGAATAGAGCCCGAACATGATGGCAAAGACCCGGTCGCCTTTAAAATCGGGTTCAAATCCCAGCAGAATGGCATCTGTGCCGGATTTGTTGTCGAGTTCGTCAAAGCTGCGGAGAACCGGGCAGGCAAATATCTGTTCGATCCGGGTTTCAATGGTCTGTCCGGGCTGCTTATCGATTTCTGCCGGATTTTTTTTATACAGTTTTTCAGTCAGCTGCTTTAAAAGGTCAACCGTCTGGGCCATGTGGATCTCAAAGACCTGATTGACATCGGTTTTGGCAAGGTCTTTGAGCTTGAATTGGGAACCGGACTGGCAGCCGGGCGCAAGAATGATCCCGAAAAGGCATATCAGAATCAGTGATTTTGGAAAAATGCAGCGAATGTCAGATCCTTTTTTAAACCAGCGCCCGGCCCAGAGCGTTCTGAACCGGGCGATATATAAGTTCTATTGGCCGGTTTTGTAATCCTCCAGCCCTTTGTGCATGGTTTTAACCGCCAGTTGAATGCAATGGTGTTTC